>JAVJTC010000035.1 GCA_040219085.1 Acidimicrobiales bacterium | reverse complement strand
TTCGGCTGTGTTGTCGCCGCCTTCGGCGGACCGTCCCGTCGGGGGTTGTGTGGGGCCGGCTGTGTTGTCGCCGCCTTCGGCTGTGTTGTCGCCGCCTTCGGCGGACCGTCCCGTCGGGGGTTGTGTGGGGCCGGCTGTGTTGTCGCCGCCTTCGGCGGGGTCGGTCGGCAGCGACACCTCGTTCTCCGCGAGATCGCGCAGTTCGCCGACGGTGATCTCGTCGTCGGCGAACTGGTGGAGTCGGTGCAGCCACTGGTTGCGGTAGTCGATGTAGGTGACGTGCTGGCTCTCGGCCGTGCGGTAGTCGGCGCGCTGTACGGCGTAGATCGTCGATTCGGCGGCGACCCGCATGGCCGACAGTTCCGCCCGCATCCGTGGCGACGGATGCGAGGTGACGGCGTTCTTCATCGCGGGGGTCAGTTCGGTTCGACGGGCGGCCATCGGCTCGGTGCGATCGACGAGTAGCCCGGACCGGCTGAGCATCTCGAGCATGTGCTCGTGGGCTTCGATCCAGCGAACGATGGTCGGGCCGTGGGTCGCATGCCATTCCCGCAGCGCCTCGACATCGATACGCCCCGAGCCGGTGCTCGTGGCGGCCGGTTCAGCCGGCGGGAAATCCCAGCCCCGCGGACGCTCGCGCGTCAGGCGCGCGACGACGACCATCAACATGATGCATGCCGCGACGATGACTGCGGGGATCACGTAGTCGGGCTGGGGAATGTCCACTGGTTTGCGCTCCCGGCGGTCGCCGCCGGCCTCGCGCCGACAGTATCGGGCAACCTGTCGATCTCAGTGGACCGTCCGGCCAGCGCAGACGGAACCCGCCTCGGGGCCGTCGTTGCCGCGCAGCTCTCGAAGCGGGGAGACGAGACATACCGTCTTCATGGGGGGTTCTGCGATTCCCCCGTCGCTGGTTTGCACTTCACGGAACCGGTCGGCCAGACTGACCCGTAGTCTCGGAGAGCGACCAGGGGGGACAGTCGCTTTCTGCGGTCGGGCGGTTTCAGTGCGGCCGGTACCCGCATGGGGGTTCGGGTATCGGCCGCACCCGCCTGATCCGTCGTCGGCTCAACTCGCGGCCTGCCGGGCCCGAATCTCCGGCACCTTGACGTGGTACGTCGGTGCTTCGATCACCGCGGCCGGGTCGCCGCAGGACCAACACGGATCGCCCGAAGCTCCGCGCCACGTGACGTCACAACGTGAACACGACATCGTCGTCGCCGTCGAGTGGATTCGCCCCACGCGGCAACACTAGGAATCGGGCTCTCACCAGCGGTGGATGCCGTTGCGGAACCGCCGCGCCGAGGACGGCCGGAGTCACTCGGCGCCGATGAAGCCCCGGTAGACCTGCAGCAGCGCCTGCTTCTGTTGAGAGGTGAGCCGTGGGTCCGCCCGGATGACCGCCTCGGTATCGGGTGCCGAAGAGTCGTCGTCGTCGTCTGCGTCGATGCCGGCGGCATGGGTGAGAAGTACCTCGGCCTGGACGTCGAGAGCGTTGGCGATCGACTTGATGACGCGTACTGACGGGACGTGGATGCCGCGTTCGATCTGGCTGAGGTAGGGGTTGGACACGCCGGCCATGTCGGCGAGTTGGCGCAGCGTCAGATTGGCGAGCTTGCGTTGACCGCGCAGGTACTCACCGAAGCGGTCGTCCGGGTTGGCCCCGGGCTCGGCGTCGGCGCCGACGCGGTTCTCGCTCATGTCAGGCGTACTCGTAGAAGCCCTGACCGCTCTTGCGGCCGAGGTGTCCTGCGGCGACCATGCGGCGCAGCAGCGGCGGCGGCGCGTAGAGCGGCTCCTTGAACTCCTCGTAGAGCACCTCGGCGACGGCCATGACGGTGTCGAGGCCGATGAGGTCCGACAGCTCGAGGGGACCCATCGGGTGGGCGCAGCCGTACTTCATGCCGGCGTCGATGTCGGGCCGGGCGATCAGGCCCGAATCGGCCATCGTGATGGCAGAGAGGAGGTAGGGGATCAGGAGTCGGTTGACGACGAACCCGGCGCGGTCGCGACACCGGATGACGTGCTTGCCGAGTACGTCCTCGGAGAAAGACTGGACGCTGTCGATGATGTCGGGGGAGGTCCGTAGTGAGCTGACCAGTTCGACGAGGGGCTGGACCGGCGCAGGGTTGAAGAAGTGCATTCCGAGGACACGGTCAGGCCGCTCGGTGGCCGACGAGATCGTGATGATCGGGATCGACGACGTGTTCGTGGCGAGGATCGTGTGCTCGGGGGTCACCTTGTCGAGTCGACCGAAGACCGAGAGCTTCTCGTCCTCGGACTCGATCACGGCCTCGATGACGAGGTCGCGGTCGCCGAGGTCACCCATGTCGACGGTGAAGCCGAGGTTTCCGACGGCCTCGTCGCGCTCCTCGGCGGTGATCCGTTCACGGGAGAGGGAGCTGTCGAGAGACTTCACGATCCTCTCGCGGGCGTACTCGGCGTAGTCGGGCTGGACCTCGACCACGATGGTGTCCAGGCCGGACCGGGCGCAGACCTCTGCGATGCCCGATCCCATCGTGCCTCCCCCGATGATTGCGACTCGGCTGATGGTCATTCGCTTGCTCACTCCCTTGTGTGCGTCGTGTCCGTCAGCCCTGTCCCACTCCAGGACCACGAAGCGCCTGCGAAGTTTGTCTCGCAGGCGCTTGAGAACCTATCTGATACGTGTCCGCCCGGGAAACCCGGGCGGACACGATGTCATCTGATCGGAAACCTGCGGTTAGGCAGGTCGGCCTCAGGAGTCGCTGTCAGCGGTCTCCAGGAGGGGGGCCCAGGTGTCGGCGAGGGCCTTCATGAACGAGTGCTGGTTCTCGAGGAGCTTGCCGGCGAACTCGAACGGGGCGTCGACGAACTCCGAGGGGAGCTGCTCGATGCCGGGAACCGCGGGGATCTGCAGGCCGGCGGGGTTCATGTTCTGCGCGGCGTCGGCGAGGTTCTTGGCCCCGGCGAGCATGGTGTCCTGGCTGATCTTCACGAGCTGGAGGACCTGGTCCTGGACGGTGGTGCTGATTTCGTTGATGTTGTTCATTATTCGTCTCCGTGGGGGGGCATGTCGGATGGGGGTTGGCGGTGATCTGCACTGGGCCTGCTGAAGAGCCCCGGACGGGACCGCTAGCCCCATCCAGCACGTGCTAGATATACCTAGCATACGGGTGTCTGCTTGGAATGTCAAGCAGGAATTCGGCTGGTGGCCCGTTCCAGGAGGCGGCGGATCCTCGGCGCCAACCACCGGGGCCGACGGTGTGCCAGATCGTGCAGGCCGTCGGGACGGAGCTGTAGCTCGGCGCCGGGGAGCGCCGAGGCGAGCACGAACGCGTTGGCCACGGGCACGATCTGGTCGAGCCAGCCGTGGGCGACGAGTGCCGGCACATCGAGGGTGTGGAGCCACGGCAGGCTGGTCCACCGCATCACGGCCACGGACCGGGCCGCCACGTGGGCCGCGTGGTGTGTCGCTCCTGTGGGGAGGGTCCTGACGTGGCGCATGAACTCGAGCCCGGCGACTTCAGCCGCGCCCCACACCGTGGGAGGCCAGCTGCCCGCCCCGGTCGAACTCGAGATGAGAGCGAGGCCGACGAGACGGTCGGGGTGACGGCGGCCGAACTCCTGGGCCACGAGGCCGCCGAAGGACCAGCCGGCGAGAACGCCGCGCTCGATCCCGGCCTCGTCCATGGTCGCGGCGACCGCGTCGGCGTGCATGCGGATGGTCGGGACCTCGCCAGCGAGGTCGGGGAGTTCGAATCGGAGGGTGGACACGTCGGATCCGAGTTCCTCGACGAGGCGGTCCCAGCTCCGCTGCGACGCGCCGAGCCCGTTGACGAGGATCAGGGGCGGACCCGCGGCGGGTCCGGCGGTCTCGCGGAACTCGAAGGCCCTTGCGGCGTTCACGACTTGGCGAGAACGTAGGTCCCCGGTGCATCGCACAGAGCCGGGAATTCCTCGGTGCCGAGTTCGGTGGGGGCGGGGATCATGTCCCCGGCGCGCTCGCCGATCCAGACCGCCCAGTCCTCCCACCAGGTGCTCTCGACGAGTTCGGCTCCGTCGAGCCACTTGTCAGGATCCGCCGGCAGGTCCTCGTTCACCCAGTGCTTGGCCTTGGGGCTCGGCGGGTTGACGATGCCGGCGATGTGGCCCGAAGTGGACAGCACGAACCGGTTCTTCCCGCCGAATCGCTGGGTTGCTACGTAGGCCGAGGTCCAGGGGACGATGTGGTCGCCGACCGTCGCCAGCACGTAGACGTCGTTCTTGACCTTGGACAGGTCCAGCGTGCGTCCATCCACGACCATGCGGGCGTTCGACAGGTCGTTGTTCATGTAGCACTGGCGGAGGTACTCGCTGTGCATCTTCGCCGGCATGCGTGTCGAGTCGTCGTTCCACGCGAGGAGATCGAAGGCGGGCGGCTCCTCGCCCATGAGCCAGTTGTTGACCACGTAGTTGAAGACGAGATCGTTGGCCCGCAACAGGTCGAACGTGCGGGCCATGTCCTTGGCCTCGAGGTAGCCCTTGTCGCGCATCGTCTCCTCGAGCATCTCCACAGTGCCGTCGTCGGTGAACGCGCCGAGGACACCGGGTTCCTCGAAGTCGAGGAGCGAGACGATCTGGCTCGCACAGTTGATCGACCGGTTCCTGCGTCCGGCCTCGTAGGCGAGAGCCATGGCCGTGAGGGTGCCGCCGAGGCAGACGCTGGCCGTGTTCACCTTCTTGGCGCCGGTGATCGAACGGATCGCGTCGATGGCGGCCCGGGTCCCCTGGTGCATGTAGTCGGCGAAGGACATGTCGCGCATGGACGCGTCGGGGTTGCGGTAGCTGATCGCGAAGGTGCGATGGCCGTGCTGGATCGCCCACTCCGCCAGGCTCTTACCGGGAGCGAGGTCCATGATGTAGAACTTGTTGATCCACGGCGGCGACAGAAGCAGCGGGATCTCGTAGACCTCTTCGGTCTGGGGTGCGTACTCGATCAGCTCGATGAGGTCGTTCCGGAACACGACCTTTCCGGGGGTGGCCGCCATGTCGACCCCGACGGTGAACTCCGATGCGTCCACCTTGCGGGGCCAGCCCTGGTTCTGGACGAGGTCCCGCAGGAACGTGGCGAAGCCCTTCGCGAGGCTCGCCCCGTTGGTCTCCTTCGCCTTGCGCAGGGCGGCCGGGTTGCCGAGCAGGGTGTTGGTGGGGGAGAGGGCGTCGACGAGCAACTGGGCGGCGAAACGGGCCTTGCGTTCCGAGGGCTTGTCGTCGAAGTCGGCGGCGTCGACGACCTTGTTCATGAGTTCCTCACCCAGCAGGTACAGCTGGAGGAGTGCGAAGTAGCCCGGGTTCTTCTCCCATGCCTCGTCGCTGAAACGGCGGTCGCCGCGTTCGGGCTGCCGGGGGGGTTCGGTGTCGCCGGTGACGAGCAGGTTGGCGGCGGACATTCCGGTACGCACCCACCCCGATGCGGTGGTGGCCGCGAGGTCGACCACGGCGCGGGGCTTACGCGCGGCGCTCGTGGTGGTCTCGGCGAGGCTCTTCGCGAATGACAGAGGATCGAGCTGTCGTAGGAAGGGGGAGAGCGGATTCTGGCTGGCCATGGGAACGTCGAGCCTTTCGGGGGGATCGCTGGAGATCCTAGCGGATCAGTTTGGGATGCCAAGCAGACGGTGGCGCGGGGGTCTCGGCTGGGTAGCGTCGGCGACCCGAACGAGGAGGATCAATGTCGATCGAGTGTCCCCAGCCCGACGGGTCGAGCCCGCGTACAACCAAGTTCTCCGGCGAGCCGCCGATGTGCATCGACCCGGCGAAGACGTACACCGCCTCGATGGCGACGTCACTGGGCACCCTCGAGATCGCACTGGACGCCCAGCGCGCGCCGAAGACCGTGAACAACTTCGTGTTCCTCGCTCGCTACCACTACTACGACGGTCTCAACTTCCACCGCATCATCGACGGATTCGTGTGCCAGGGCGGATGCCCCGAGGGCAGCGGACGGGGTGGCCCCGGCTACCGGTTCGCAGACGAACTCCCTGCCGCCGGCGAGTACGAGATCGGCTCGCTTGCCATGGCCAATGCCGGTCCCGACACCAACGGGAGCCAGTTCTTCCTCATCAGCGGTCCCTCGGGAGCGAACCTTCCGCCCCAGTACGCGCTGTTCGGAAAGGTCACTGAGGGTCTCGACATCGTCGAGCGTATGCAGAAGGTCGAGACCGGCCCGGGTGATCGTCCCCGCGAGGACGTGCTGATCGACTCGGTGACGATCACCGAGTCCTGAGGTTGGCGGCTCAGCCGCCGCCGGTCGTGTCGGCGGTGGTGTCATCGGTCGCCGTATCGGTGGTGGTCTCGCCCTCGGGCGGCGGGATGATCAGTTCCTGACCGACGCTGATGAAGTTGGGGTCGTCGAGATTGTTCGCCTCGGCGATCGCTTCGATCGACACGCCGAACTGCGCGGCGATCGTCCCCATCACGTCTCCCGCCTGGACCACGTAGGTCAGCGGCTGACCGGGTACGCGGGTCGGTTCCGCCGCGACGGTGGTGGTCGTGACCGCCAGCGTCGTGGAGGTGGTCACCCCGGGTTGAACCAGAGTGGTCGTGGTAGCGGAGTCATCCGGTCGATCCGACGACGTCGTGTCGTCGTCGTCACCACCGAAACAGGCCGTGGCGACGAGGCTCATCGCCATCATCGCCGCGAGGATCATCGCCCAACGTCGCATCGCGTCCTTCACCCCCGGTTCGCAGAACAACAAGTCTACGCACTCGGCGCCCCGCGGTCAGGAAACGCATGCCGACAGTCGGCTGATCACGCCACGGCGGCATCAGCGGGAAGCCGCCGCCAGCCTGTCGACGGCTTCGTCGACGTCGACGAAGCGGGTGTAGAGCGGCGCCGGGGCGAGGCGGATGACGTCGGGTGTGCGGAAATCCCCGATCACGCTGTACTCGTCCATCAGCCGCGCGCAGATGGACTCGGCGTCGCGGTGACGCAGCGCGACGTGACTGCCCCGGCGTTCGGCGGCGCGTGGTGACGCCACGGTGAAGCCGAGGTCTGCGAGGTGCTCGTCGGCGAGGTCTACCAGCCGGGAGGTGAGTGCCATGCCCTTGGCCCGCAGGCGGTCCATCCCGGCCTCCTCGACCACCTCGAGCGCCGCGGAGAGGCCGAGCAGTTGGATCATGGGGGGCGTCCCGACGAGGAAACGGCCGATGTCGGGCCGGGGGTCGTAGGTCGGTCCCATCTCGAAGAGGTCCTGTTGTCCGTACCAGCCGTGGACGGGCTGTTGCAGCGAGTCGACGAGCCCGCTGCGTACATGGAGGAACGCGGGCGACCCCGGGCCCCCGTTGAGGTACTTGTAGGAGCAGCCGACAGCCATGTCCACGCCGGTCGCGGCGAGATCGGCCGGGACGGATGCCACGGAGTGGCTCAGGTCCCACAGCACGAGCGCGCCTGCCTCGTGGGCTGCCGCTGTGATTGCGGCGATGTCTGCCGCGGCGCCGGTGCGGTACGCGACATGGCTGAACGAGACCAGGGCGACGTCGTCGTCGAGGACCGTTTCCAACGAGGCAACCGTGGGCTCCTCGAGGGGCCCGCTGTCGATCTCGACGAGGCGACCTCCGTGGTCCCGGGCGACGCCGTCGAGTACGTAGCGATCGGTGGGGAAGTTGGCGGCGTCGGTGACGATGGTGGAGCGGCCGCGGTCGTGGCCCATGGCGGCGACGGCGAGCTTGTAGAGGTTCACCGATGTCGAATCCGAAGCGATGACCTCACCTGGCCGTGCCCCGAGGACCGACGACGCGACACGGTCGCCCACGTCCTCGGCGACCCCCCACCAATGGTCCCAGGACCGGATGAGTCCCCGGCCCCAGTCGTCGTGGACCGCCCGCCTGATGGCCTCGGCGGCGCGGTGGGGGAGCCGGCCCAGCGAGTTGCCGTCCATGTAGATCTCCTCGGCCTCCGCCACGAGGAACTCGTTGCGGAACGCTGCGAGGGGATCCCGGGCGTCGAGTTCGGCAGCGGTGAGACCGGACGGGTAGGCCTCGCTCACGGGGACGCCATCCGGGTATGCCACGGAGATCCGGGTGAACTCAACCGGCGTCGGAGCGGCGACCTGAGGGATGACGGCGCCGGGTGCCCTCGGTGACCCTGGCCGTTCCGTCGGGGCCGAGCCCGCCGCCGGTCAGCAGCGGGCGCCGCAGCCGTGCGAGTGAGTCGCTGTCCTCGGTGAAGCGGTCCAGGGCCGCGAGCCGATCCAGCAGCGTCCAGAGTGTCTCGGCGACGCTGCCCGGTACAGCTGCGCCCCGCACGGTGCACCAGTTGACGACCCCGTGCCACAGGAGTTCGAAGACGTCCGCCTCCGTGAACCGGTCCATGCCGCCGCCCATCTCGGTCTTGCAGGCGATGATGGCGCTCAGGGCATCGGCATCTGCAGGCCGCGCCGTGGCCAGGGCCCACGCCAACGTCTCGCGTCGAAACGCAGCCATCGTTCCCGGGAGTTCTGCGACGGCACGGGCCCTGGGTCGGACCGCGTCCTCGGTCTGCGGGAGCGGATCGTCCTGCGCTTCCGCGGTGAACGGGACGAGGCTGAGGTGGGTGGGGCGAGCGGTGCGGGGGGCTCGGGAGCTCATGTTCGAGAGTATGAGCACGACGTGTGACAGCGACGGGGGATACCCCTGGCACCGGAACGAACACCCTGGTCAGCCGGTTGCGGCCTCGACGATCTCGGCTCGGGTGCTCGCGTCCATCGTCCACGCGGTGGCTGCTGCGGCGTTCGCCGCGACCTGATCCGGTCGCGTCGCCCCGGCGATGACCGAGGCAACGGTCGGATGTGAGACCAGCCACGACAGCGCCAGCTCCAGGATCGTGTGGTCGTTGTCGGCGGCGTAGGACTCGAGCCGTTGCACCGCGGCGAGTCGGTCGTCGTTGAGGAAGCGTTCGCGTTGTGCGCCCTGCCACACGTCGAGGCGGGTGCCTTCGGGCGGTTCGGTGGACGTGTACTTGCCAGTCAACAGTCCCGACTCGAGGGGAAAGAAGGGGACGAAGGCCATCTCGAGGCGTTCGCACGCCGGCAGGACCGCCTCGTCGGGGGTGCGCGTCAGCACGCTGTAGTGGTTCTGGACCGAGGCGAACGGGGCGAGCGACTTCTCGTTCGCCGCCGTGGCGGCCTCGTCGAGCTTGTCGGCATCGAAGTTCGAGCAGCCGATCTCGCGGATCTTGCCCTCGGCCTTCAGCTCCGCGAGGGCGCCGAGAGTCTCGGCCACGGGGGTGTGGCGGTCCGGCTGGTGGAGTTGGTAGTGGTCGATCGTCTCGACCCCGAGGCGTCGCAGGCTGGCCTCCAGCGAGGAACGGATCCAGGCCGGGTCGCCACCGCGGCCGTCGGGGGGGTCACCTGCGCGGTGGCCGAACTTCGTCGCGATGACCACCTCGTCGCGGTGGCCCCGCAGCGCTCCACCCAACCACTCCTCGGAATGGGTGTCGCCGTAGATGTCGGCGGTGTCGAAATAGGTGATGCCGGCGTCGAGTGCCGCACGTACCACGCTGTGAGAGCGCTCCTCGTCGATCGTCATCCCGAAGTTGTTGCAGCCCAGCCCCACGACCGAGACGCTCAACTCGCCGATGCTTCGTTGTTCCATGGTGTCTGTCTCCCCGATGGTCTCTGAGCCGGTGCGATCTCACGGGCGGGTGGGTGTCGGGAACCCGCCTCAGCGGCGGCGCCTGACCTCTTCGTACACGTCCGGTTCGAACGACCCCGCCAGTCTTCCGTGCGAGACGACCGTCACCTCGTCGACGGTCACTGTCGCCGACCGTAGACGCACCTCCACGGCGGTGTCGTCGTCGAGGCCGAACGCGATGGTCACGACGCCGTTGCGCACGTCGGCATCGGGTCGTGTGAGCGCCGGCGCCAGCAGCACGTCCGGATCGAGGGGCGCAGTGGGGTGCATGCCGATTCGCACCGAGCGGAGTCGGTAGACGCCGTCGCCGCCGAGATGGTCGCTGCGCGCTCTCACCGTCTCGAACAGCGCGCGGATCAGGGCGGCGTCGTCGGATCCCGTGATCTCGCAGACGTGACCGGCTTCGACCAGCACCGCGGCCGGCGCGATCACGTGGCGGTTCGCCGGAGCGACGACGTCGCCGGCCATGACGGCGACGGCACCGGCGCAGTCGTCGTCGACCGGATCCACGCGCACCAGCCCGCCCGGCCATTGTGCCGTCGGGGTCTCCGCTGTGGTCGCGCCCCAGGTTCCGCTCACTTCGGCGTCGCGGAGGTCGAACGACAGCATCGTCGGTCCGGTCGTCACGACCGACATGGACGAGGCCTCGCGCAAGGCGTCCATGGCCGCATGCACGCGCCGCTCGATCCCCGGGTGGGCGACGAACGTGGCCAGATCGGAGGCCTCGCGTGCCCCGATCCGCAGGACGTGACCGCCGTCGGCGATCAGGCGGCTCGACCCGCCCCGGGGGTCGGGGGGCTTCGCTGTCAGGTCGACGACGAGGTCGACCGACGAACCCGCCGCGATGACGGCGTCCTCGCCGAACGCGTCGCCGTGAGCGGGGACCTCCACGAGGATCGGGCGGGCGCCGGCACGGTGTGCGGCGAGCCGTGTCGCCGCAACGGTGGCGGTCGGCGTCGAAGGGTCGTGCAGGATCACGCACGAGCCGCCGCGGCCGACCCCGCAGAGGTCGAGTGCCCGGGTCAAGGAGTCGATGAGGTCCCAGTCGCTGATGGGGCACAGTATCCCCCGGCGGCGGGGCGGCCCGGGGTAGCGTCGGATCCCATGACGATGGTTTGCTCGCGTGTGAACTGCGGCGAGAGGGCCACCGCCCTGCTTCTGTACGACCCCCGTGGGGCGGAGGCGTGGCTGCGTGACCGCGACCCGATCGGCGACCGCAGTCAGGGGATCATCCTGTGCGGCGGTCATGCGGACCGTGCGACGGTCCCCGTCGGCTGGACGTTGACGGACGAACGTTCGCCTGTCTACTCGGGGATCTCCGCGCCTCTCGTCGACGTCTCGGACCATTCGGCCGACGATCGTCCCGACGTCGTCTCCGGTGCGGCCGGCGCCACGGTCGATGTCACCGACCACGCCGAGGTCGGTGCCACTGTGGATGCGATCGAACCGGTCGAGGGCCTGGAGGAGGTGCCGCCCGTCGACGACGTCGTCGGCTCCGCGCCGGCTGACGACGGTGACGCGGCGGCCGACGACAGTGGGCCCGACGCCGACGTCCTCACGCTCTGGGCGGACCAACCGGCGGACTCCGAGGAGGCCGAAGAGGCCCATGACGGATCCGGTCCCCAGTCGCCGCTCCTCGCCCGCGCCTTCCGCGCTGCGCACAGGCAGTAGCCGCGGGCTCCGGCAGCGGCCCGGGCCGTCGCGCCCTGCTGTTTCGACATTGCCGGTAGCGCACAGCCCCTGCCGTGGGTTGCGGGAGTCCGGGTGCCACCATGGCACGGTGAGTTCCGGCCGGATTGTTGCATCCCCGGGTGACCCCTCGTGACCCGCTCTGCCCGTGTTGCCGTCGCAGCCGTCGTCGCCGTCCTCGTGGTCGTGGTGGTCGTCGCGGTGGACGCGGAGCGCACAGCGGATCCCGACTCCTCCGGTGTCGCTCTGGGGGGAGCCGCAGGCGACCTGGGGACCGTGGCGTCGACCACGACGACGGTCCCCGTGACAACCACAACGGTTCCGGCGACGACCACGACCACCGAACCGCCCTACGACGGCTGGGTCGACCCGGCCTCGTCCGGCGAGCCCTGGAGCGAAACGGTCGAGGGCATCTTGACCTTCCGTGGGTCGCCGACCCGCAGCTACTACGGATCGGGCCCCGTCCCGACGAACCCGTCGGTCGCGTGGTCCTTCCCCGGCGGGTCGATGTGTTCGCTGTCATCGGTCGGGTCGGAGACCACCCAGTGGTGTGGCACCGGCTGGACGGGTCAGCCGTCCGTGTTCGAACGCGACGGCCGGACGTGGGTGGTCTTCGGCGCCTACGACCGCAACGTCCACTTCGTCGACGGCGACACCGGGGAGCGGATCATCCCGGACTTCCCCACCGGCGACATCATCAAGGGTTCGGTGACGATCGACCCCGACGGCTTCCCGATCGTCTACTTCGGCTCGCGGGACAACTTCCTGCGCGCCGTCTCCTTCGACGGCCCCGAGCCCGTCGAGTTGTGGAGCCTCGACGCCCGGTCGATCTCGCCGCGCCTGTGGAACGACGACTGGGACGGATCCCCGATGGTCATCGACGACTACCTCTTCGAGGGTGGCGAGAACTCGAACATCCACATCGTGAAGCTCAACCGGGGATACGACGCCGACGGACGGGTGACCGTCGCCCCCGAGCTCGTCTTCGTCGCGCCGGGCTGGGACGACGAGCTGCTCGCCGCATTCGGTTCCAACAACGTGTCCATCGAGAACTCGGTGATGATCAGCGGGAACACGCTGTACTTCGCCAACTCCGGTGGACTGCTGCAGGGTTGGGACATCACGGGTCTCGCGGAAGGTGCCACCCCCGAGCGCGTCTTCCGCTTCTGGCTGGGTGACGACACCGACGCCTCGATCGTCGGCGACGACGAGGGCTTCCTCTACGCGGGCATCGAGTATGAGAAGGGCAACGCACGCTCGGCCGAAGTCGGCCAGATCGTCAAGATCGACCCGTCGAACCCGGACGACCCGATCGTGTGGTCGATCGCCGACCGTGGCACCCTGCCCGCCGGGGTCTGGGCTACACCGGCCATCTACGCGGACATGGTCTACGCCTCCACCGACGGCGGGCGGTTCCTCGGCATCGACCGGGCCACCGGGGAGATCCGCTGGGAGAAGCGGCTACCCGGGCCGTTGTGGTCGAGCCAGGTGGTCGTGGACGACGTCCTCATCCAGGGCGACTGCACGGGGATCCTCCACGCCTACGACGTGTCCGACACGACGATCGAACCGCCCGAGCTGTGGACCGTGGACCTCGGCGGCGGCTGCATCGAATCCACTCCCGCCGTCTGGGACGGTGCCATCTACGTCGGAACCCGCGGCGGGCAGTTCCACAAGATCGCCGATCCCTGACGGCCGGGCCTTTCGCCTGCTCGAGGCCACCACTTGCACAACTCGTCTGGACAGCTCTCCACCGCGATCCTACAGCTCTGTTCGCTCTGTATCACCCGTGATACGCTGCGCACATGTCAGAAGTCTCGATCCGGGAACTCCGCAACCACGGCGGCGACGTCGTCGACCGGGCAGCCAAGGGCGAACGGCTCACGATCACCCGGTCCGGCAAGCCGGTCGCCGAGCTGCGACCGCTCGGCCGCGAACCGATGTCACTCGACGCAATCCTTGCCCGCCGGCGGCAACTTCCGGCCGTAGACCCCGACCAGCTCCGGCGCGACCTCGATCAGGTCCTCGACCCTGGCTTCTGATCGATGGCAAGAGGGATCCTCGACACGAGCACGCTCATCCTGCTCGGACGGATCCAGGACACGGGTCCGCTTCCCGCCGAACCGCTGATCACGGCGATCACGCTGGCCGAGCTTTCGGTGGGCCCGCTGGTGGCAACCACCGACGATGAACGGGCCGCCCGGCAAGCGCACGTCCAACAGGCCGAGGCCGATTTCGAACCGTTGCCGTTCGACGCTGATGCTGCTCGAAGCTTCGGTCGGGTCGCGGCCGGTCTGCGGACGCCAGGCCGCATACCAGCGGTTCGTGCGTACGACGCCATGATCGCCGCCATCGCCGTCTCCAACGACCTCCCGCTTCACACCTGCAACCCCCGGGACTTCACCGGGATCGACGAGCTCACGGTGGTCGCCGTGCCTCACCCAGACCGCTGACGTGCCTGTGGGCCGCACCGCGTTGTATCCCTTTCGCCCCCCGGTTCGTCTACCTGGTGAGCGGGGTCGAGAGGGCCCCCGGACGAGGAGAGTCGAGATGGTCAATCAAGCAGGCTGGGAACGGATCGCACGAGTCGCCCTCGGCATCGTCTTGATGATCGTCGGGTTCGCCGTGATCGGCGGGACCGGTGGCATCATCATGGGGATCGTCGGGGTCGTCCCGCTGGCCACGGGTCTGTCGGGCTGGTGCCCGCTGTACTCGCTGTTCGGGTTCCGCACCAACGGCCGGGCACGGACCGCCGCCCACTGAGCGGCGCCGTCGGACCACGACGTGCCCCGGTGCCACGAGGACGGGAGAGCTCACGACGATGACGTTCGCCGAGGCGGATCTGGTCGAGCATCTCGATGCCCTCTACCGCTACGCGCGGGGGTCCACCGGGGACCCCCATACCGCGGCGGACATCGTTCAGGACACGATCGTGCGAGCGATGGAGCGCCGCGACCAGTACCGCGAGGATGCGCCGCTGCATCACTGGTTGATGCGCATCGCTCACAACCTCGTTGTCGACCGGGCACGCCGTTCCAACCGCGAGTTGCTCGTCGAGGACGTGGAGGCGGACTGGCGTGACGATGCCTACACCGTCGCCGCCGACGTCGTTGTCGAACGCGCGTCCACCGTCGACGAGCTCACCGACGCCCTGGTGCGCCTTCCGTTCATCTACCGGTCGGCCGTCTACCTCCACGACGTGGAGGGGATGCGTGTCGTGGACGTGGCCGAGGTGCACGGCATCTCGCTACCGGCTGCGAAACAGAGATTGCGCCGGGGGAGGATGGCACTCGTCTCGGCCCTCGCCGAGGGGAACGAACGGCGGATGGCCACGAGAGGAGTCCCGATGAGATGTTGGGACGCACGTCGACATGTCAGCGACTACATGAACGGCGACCTCGACCCCGCCGTGGGTCGGACCGTCGAGGAACACCTCGCCGATTGTCCGACCTGCCCGCCGCTGTACGCGGCTCTCGTCGGGGTCAACGCCGAGCTCGGACGGCTCCGCGACCCCGACTCGGTGATCGCACCGGATCTCGAGGCCAGGATCCGTAGCTTCCTCGACGTCTGATCCCCGGAGTAGGGGATCAGCGCAGGCCGTCGACGATCAACCACACGCCGAACGCGACGAATGTCAGCGCCGCCGCGATCCGGATCGTCCTCTCCGGTAGACGGGCGCCGAGCTGTTGGCCCACCACGATCGCGAGGGCATCGGCGGCGACCATCCCCAGTGTCGAGCCCACCCACGTCCCGAACAGCCCGTTGTCAGTGGCCAGGGTGACCGTTGCGAGCATCGTCTTGTCCCCGAGCTCCGCGAGGAAGAAGGCCGTCCCGACGGTGACGAAGACCGACCGGGTGCTCCTTGTCGCGCGTTCCGCCTCGTCGTCGCTGAGTTCGTCGCCACGCAGCGTCCATGCGGCGAACCCGAGGAACGACACTCCGGCTGCGACCGAGATCGCGTCCGTGGGCAGGGCGACGCCGACTGCGGCGCCCACCAGCACGCTGACCAGGTGCACCAGTGCCGTGGCGACGGTGATGGCGGCGAGGATCGTCGTCGCCCGGTAGCGGGCGGCGAACGTCATCGCCATGAGTTGGCTCTTGTCGCCCAGTTCGGCCACGAAGATGATGCCGAAGCTGATCAGAAAGGCTTCCACCGCGCTCCCAGCGATCGCTCGGGATGACGCTACGGCCTGCGGGTCTCCGCGCCCTCACATCTGCGGCGAAGCCTGGTCGCGCCGTTCTCGGCATGGCTCGCTGGGTGTCCGAAGGCGTATGCAGCTAGTCATATTCGCATTACCATCGCGATATGAGCACGAGGAAGCAGAGGTTGACCGTGACAGTCGATCCGGAGCTGGTCGAGGCAGGCCAGGAGGCCGTCGCGTCTGGTGCAGCGGAGTCCGTCAGTGGATGGGTGAGCGCTGCGCTCGAGGACAAGATCCGACTTGATCGCAAGTTGGCCGTCCTCGCAGCCGCCGTCGCCGACTTCGAGAGCGAGTTCGGAGCAATCACCGGCGAGGAGATCGCCGCGCAGACACGCAGCGACCGCGAGAAAGCGACGATCGTCCGCGGTCAGCGTCAGCCCTCCGGGCGTAAGGCGGAGTCAGCGTGACCGTCGTGCTCGACAGCGCGGCGCTGGTCGCGTTGGAACGCAACGAGCGTGCGATGTGGATCCGTCTGAAGGCTGCCCAGATCGGAGGCGACCTGCCCCTCACCCATGCAGGTGTCGTCGGGCAGGTATGGCGTGAGGGGTCGCGTCAGGCCCGCCTGTCCCAGGCGTTGGCGGGCATGGATGTCCGCCCGCTCGACGAGGCCCTGGGACGAGCCGCCGGGCAGCTGTTGGGTGCCGCAGGCCTCGCTGATGTGATCGACGCTGCCGTCGCGTTGCTTGCACAGGACGGAGACGAGATCGTCACCGGGGACCACGACCACCTCGAACGCCTCGTGGCAACCTCAGGGCGGCACGTCGAACTGATCCACCCGTGACCAGCGCCGGCCGGGAGCGATCGGGCCGAACCCGGTGTGGCTCAGAAGGCTCGTTCGGGTTGCCAAGGCCGCCGGTTCGGGGTTGGCTTGGCATGTGACATCGACCGTGTACGGGGCCCTCGCCACCGACGTCGTCGACGAGACCTCGCTCACGAACGCGATCGAACGGTTCGCCGAGCGCAACATCGTCCTGCCGACCTTCGCCCAGCTCGCCGACCCGTCGACCATCCCGGACGCGGCCCGTGCCGTGCTCGGCGACATCGACCACAACGCGGCCGACGCCCGCAACCTGTGGCGTGTCCACTGGTACAACCGCCTCGCTGACCAGACCAGCTTCGGCGCCGTCCCCGAACACGTCGTCATCGGCCCCGAGCTGAGCGGCGTCCCGTCGCCGATCATCCTCGCTTTCGGCGACCGGTTCCCGATGATCACCGCCCACAAGGTCCTCGCGGCCTACTCGTGTCTCGTCGCCCGCCTCGTCACCGGCCAGTTCGACCCCACCCGCAACGTCGCAATCTGGCCCTCCACCGGCAACTACGCCCGCGGCGGCGTGGCCATCAGCAAGATCATGGACTGCCGCGGAGCAGCGGTCCTCCCGGAGAACATGAGCCGGGAACGCTTCGAGTGGTTGGAGCGCTGGACAACCGACCCCGGCGACATCGTCCGCACTCCTGGCTCGGAGTCGAATGTCAAGGAGATCTACGACGCCTGCCACGAACTGGCCAAGGAACCCGCCAACGTCATCTTGAACCAGTTCTCGGAGTTCGCGAACCACATCGGCCACTACGAGGTCACCGGAAGGGCGCTCGGCCACGTCTTCGAGACGTACCGGGCGGCGAACCCCGACGCGCACCTCGCGGCGTTCGTGTCGGCGTCGGGCTCGGCCGGCACGCTCGGCGCCGGTGACCGACTCAAGCACGACTACAACGCCCGCATCGTCGCGGTCGAGGCGCTCGAGTGCCCGACGATGCTCTACAACGGCTTCGGCGAACACAACATCCAGGGGATCGGCGACAAGCACATCCCGCTGATCCACAACGTGATGAACACCGACCTCGCCATCGCCGTCTCGGACCGCGCCACCGACGAGCTGTACCTGGCGCTCGACACCGACACCGGCAGGCGGCTGTTCGCGGAGCGCGGGGTCGCCGGCGACGTCATCGCCACGTTCCCGCACTTCGGCTTCTCGAGCCTGTGCAACCTGCTGGCTGCCATCAAGACGTCCAAGACGCTCGGCCTGGGTGCGGACGACGTGATCGTCACGGTGGCCACCGACGGGGCGGACCTCTACGAGTCCGAACGGGCCAAGCTCATCCCCTCGCGCTTCGACGGTCACCTCGACGACGCGCACGTCACCCGGGCGGTCGAAGAGCATCTCGACGGCGCCGACACCTCCGACGTCGAGGTGCTCGACGACGTCGGGCGCCGCCGGATCTTCAACCTCGGCTACTACACCTGGGTCGAACAGCAGGGTGTGTCTCTCGAGGACTTCGAGGCCCGCCGTGACCAGGCGTTCTGGAAGCGACTGCACGGACTCGTCCCGACGTGGGACGCGATGATCGACGACTTCAACGCCCGCACGGGGGCGACGATCGCATGAGCCCCGTGGTCGGCCGCGAGGGTGTCGCCCGACACCTCGGGCGCGACCACGGTTGGCTCGGCTCGCCCACGCCGGGGCTCTTCGAGATCGACGAGTCCAGCGACGACCCCTTCGTCCGCTACCGGCGTCTGTCGTGGACCCATCAGCACGCGTTGAGCGAGGGTTGGGACGACGCCCGCTACCTCGACGCCGTCGCACGGATCGAAGCAGCGATAGCCGGGGTGGACGGCGCCGGCTTCGCCGTCACCCCGTTCGGCGCCCAGCCCGGCCTGGACCATGGGGGTGTGACCGTCTCGGTGAAGGACGAGACCCACAACGTCTCCGCGTCCCACAAGGCACGGCACCTCATGGGTCTGGCACTGCGACTCGCGGTCGACGACGTCGATCCAGGTCGCCGTCTCGCTATAGCCAGCTGTGGCAACGCTGCGGTGGGAGCCGCCGTGGTGGCCCGGGCGGCCGGGCGCCCGCTCGACGTGTACATCCCGGTCTGGGCCGACGAGGCCGTCGTCGCCCGCCTCGACGATCTCGGGGCGCGCATCCATGTCTGTGGACGTCGCCCCGGCGAGGTCGGTGACCCGACGTTCGCCCGATTCCGTGATGCGGTGGACGCAGGGTCGGTCGCCTTCGGGGTCCAGGCGACCGAGAACCCCTGGACGATCGACGGCGGCAAGACCATCGGCTGGGAACTCGCCGAGGCCTTCGCCGACGCGGGGTCGGTGCCGGACCACCTCTTCGTGCAGATCGGCGGCGGGGCGCTCGCCGCAAGCTGTGTCCAGGGTCTGGTCGACGCTCATGGCTCAGGGCTCATCGAAGATCTGCCCCGCTTCCACGCGGTCCAGGCCGAAGGGTGTGCGCCGCTCGTGCGGGCGTGGGACCTGCTCGCCGGGGTGGGGGATGCCGAGCACGCCGTGGCGGCGGCGATCGCCCAACCCGACCGCTTCATGTGGGCCTGGGACGATCCCCACAGCGCGGCGACGGGCATCCTCGACGACGTCACCCACGACTGGATCCCCGTCGTGTGGTCGATGTACCTGACCGACGGCTTCCCCGTCACCGCGCCCGAGGCCGCCATCGTCCACGCTCACCGTCACGCCCGGACGGTCACCGACATCGCGGTGTCCGCCACGGGGACGGCGGGCTACGCCGGCCTGTGCACGCTGGTCGAGCGGGGCGGCACGCATGACGGCGAGACCGCAACCGTGTTGTTCACGGGTCGTGACTTCGGCCCCGCGCCTACAGCAGCGGCATGACCTCCTCGGCGTAGCGCTGCATCTGCTCCTCGGACTTCTCGTAGGTGTCCCCGGGGAAGTTCGGGAACAGGGTGAGGTGGTTCATTCCGCCCAGCAGATCCCGGTAGTGGGCAATCTGTTCGGCCACCTCCGCGGGCGAGCCGATCGCCCATGTCCGGTTCTCGACGGACTCCTCGAGCGTCGGGATGAGCCCCGGCTCAGCCGGGTTGCCGTCGGCGCCCATGTACCCGCGGCTCCAGCCGTAGGGGCCGAGGAACTTCCAGAACTCGTCGTGGCCGTCGCGGGCGGTATCCCAGGCCTTCTCGTGGGTGTCCTCGATCCGCACGTTGAGGCACAGGTTGCGCTTCTCGCCCGCGGCGAGGGGTGAGCCGTGGGTGTCCTCCCAGATCTCGGCGAATCGCTCCCACCACTCCTTGACGAACAGGTGGTTGCGCAACCAGAACACGCCACCGAAGCCCCGGGCGGGGACCGCCTCGAGCGTGGGGGGCGAGGTGATGGGCTGCCAGACCTCGTAGGGGTACAGCGGGCGGGGAACGAGGGTCAGCGTCTCGACGAATCCGCCCCGGTCGGGGATGCCCGGCGGCGGGAAGGTGAAGATCTCCCCCGAGTACGAGAACGTCTCGTTGTCGAGAGCCGCCAGGATGACGTCGACCGACTCGGCGAAGGTCTGGCGGTTGATGCGGTCCGCGTCGGCCTTGTCGGGGTTGTCGTAGCTGCCGATGACGGTCCCGAGCGCCTGGGCCTCGCGGGGCACGGTGCCGCGACCGACGCCGAGGATGCCCCGGCCGCCCGAGAGGTTGTGCATCGTCGCGAAGTCCTCGGCGAAGCGCAGCGGATGCCACTGCGGGACGATGTTGAACATCGCCCCGATCCTGATCCGTTCGGTCCGCTCCGCGAGGACCGCGCCGAACAGCAGACAGTTCGGCAGGACCTCGTAGCCCTCGTGCTGGAAGTGGTGCTCGGTCAGCCAGAACGAGTCGTAGCCGAGCTGGTCGGCGCGTACGCCCATGTCGAGCATCCGCTCGGCGGCGTGCCACATCTCCTTCTGCGTGTAGCGGCGGTCGGTCGGTGCGGGCGGCCCGGCGCCCGCGTCGTCCATCTCGACACCACCGAAGAAGAAGACGCCGGTCTGCATGGTCATGGACCCTCCTCGGGGAACGAACCCCGCAATGCGCCGGACACGGCTCCTGTGAGCTCGGCGAAGTCCGCCCCGAAGCGGAGCTCCGGCGGGCGGGGGTAGCCGAAGGGCACGTCGAACTCGGCGACGATGCGGCCCGGCCGCGGTGACATGACGAGCACACGGGTGGACAGGAACACGGCCTCGTAGATCGAGTGCGTGATGAACAGGCCCGCGAAGCGCTCGGAGAGGAACAGCCGCAGTGTCTCCTCGTTGAGTCGCTCCCGGGTGATCTCGTCGAGCGCGCCGAACGGTTCGTCGAACAGGAAGACCGACGGATTGAGGGTCAGGCTCCGGGCGATGGACACCCGCATGCGCATGCCGCCCGACAGCGCCTTCGGGTAGTGGTTCTCGAATCCCTCCAGACCAACCGTCTGTATGGCGTCGCGGGCGAGCTCACGGCGAACGTGGCGTGGGAGGCCGTCGAGTTCCCCGAGCAACTCGACGTTGGACAGCACCGTGCGCCACGGCATCAGCGTGGCGTCCTGGAAGATGTAGCCGAGATCGCCGCGCCCCACTTCGACGCTGCCCGATGTGGGTTCGTCGAGTCCCGCGGCGAGTCTCAGCAGAGTCGACTTTCCGCAGCCGGACGGTCCGACGATCGAGACGAACTCGCCGCGCCGAACCGTCAGCGACACCCGGTCGAGAGCGTGGGTTCCGTCCGGGAACGTCTTGGCGACCTCGTCGAACGACAGGATCGGGTCGCCGTGAGCCTCGACCACGGTGGCGGATCCGGTGGCGGGGCCGGCCCCCGTCGGCGCGTCCGCGGGCTCGTTCATCCGCCGCAGGTTAGTTGCCGGGCTGTGCCACAGCCGAGGCCGGCGGACGATGCCCTACGGTGACGGTCCGTGAACGCAGAATCATTCGATGTCGTGGTGATCGGGGCGGGGTCCACGGGAACGAACGTGGCGGGGTACGCCCGAGACAACGGGTTGTCGGTCGCGATCGTCGAGTCGGATCTTGTGGGAGGCGAGTGTTCGTACTGGGCGTGCATGCCGTCGAAGGCGCTGCTCGGCCCCGTCCACGCGGTTGCTGCAGCCGACCGTCTGGCCGGAGCGGACGCAGCGGTGTCACGGTCGATCGACGTCGACGCCGTTCTGGCTCGTCGGGACGACATCATCAGCGAGCTCGACGACGCGTCCCAGGTCGAATGGGTCGAGTCGATCGGTGCGGTGCTGATCCGGGGTCGGGGTTCGTTGGCCGGTGAGAGGCGGGTGGATGTCAGGTCCGGTGACGATTCGATTCGTCAGCTCGCCGCCCGCCGCGGGGTCGTGATCGCCACCGGGTCCCGCCCGTTGGTGCCGCCGATCGACGGGATCGACGCCGTCGACGTGTGGACCAATCGCGAGGCGACGACCACCGGGGAGATCCCCGGGAGACTGCTCATCGTCGGTGGCGGGGTGGTCGGGTGCGAACTCGCGCAGGCGTTCAGCCGCCTGGGCGCGACCGTGACCATCGTCGAGAGTGAGGAACGCATCCTGACCAACTTCTCGGTCGCTGTCGCGGGGGTTCTCGCTGATGCCCTGGACGCCGACGGCATCACGGTCCGGACCGGGGTGGAGGCCCGCGCCGTCCAGCGCCACGGCGCGACCGTGACGGTGACGCTCAGCGACGGTTCGCTGATCGAGGCGGACCGGTTGATGGTGGCGACAGGGCGTCGGTTCAACACCGACGACATCGGCCTCGACACCGTCGGACTCACCCCGGGCGGACCGATCGAGGTCGACGACCGCCTGCGCGTCCGCGGCGTCGCGGGTGGCTGGCTGTTCGCCGCCGGAGATGTGAACGGTAGGGCTCTGTTGACCCATCAGGGCAAGTACCAGGCCCGCTGTGTCGGCGATACCGTCGCCGGGCACGACACCGCGGCCTGGGCCGACGGGACGGCCGTGCCGCAGGTGGTGTTCACCGATCCCCAGATCGCCGCCGTCGGAAGGTCCGAGACGGACGCCGACGGTGACGACTCGTTGCGGGTCGTCACCGTCGAGATGTCGTCGGTCGCCGCCGCGTCGCTCGCGGCGCAGACCGCCGGTCGGGCGTCGCTCGTGATCGACGAGGTCCGCGACGTGGTCGTGGGCGCGAGCTTCGTCGGGCATGACGTCGGAGAGGTGCTCCATTCGGCGACGATCGCAATCGTCGGCGAAGTGCCCGTCAAACGGCTGTGGCACGCGGTGCCCTCCTTCCCCACCATGAGCGAGGTCTGGCTTCGGCTCCTCGAGGAGATCAGGGGACTCTGACTGCTCCACGCCTGCCCGCCGTGCCCCCGGCGGTTTCGCGTATGGCTGGAGTGGGTACCGCCCAGACAGGAAAGAAGACTGACTAGAGATCGGACCGGAGCCGAGATGGATCCATGGGTGTATGTCGTGGTTGCCGTAGGGGCGGCGCTCGTGCTGTCGATCCTGGGCGTGGCGTACGGGCGTCACAGGGCCCGACGCAGTTCGGAGCGGGCCACCGCACGCAACAGATTCGGCTCCGAATACGACCGCCTGGTCGACGAGATCGGCGAGAAGAAGGCCCTCGAGCAGCTTCGTCACCGTCACGAGCGTCTCACCGACGTGAAGACGGATCGGATCGGGCCCGACGATCGGCAGGCCTTCACCGAGACGTGGGAGTCGATCCAACACGACTTTCTCGACGCGCCGACCGATGCGCTCCGCCGAGCGGACATCCTGGTCGCCGACGTGATGCGGGCGCGGAACTATCCCGTCGGCTCGATCGAGGATCGGTTCTCCGCGATCGCTCTCGAAGACGGCGATACGAGCGTCGCTGTGCGCCGCGCACACGAACTGTTCGTGGCGGTCGAGACTGACGAGGCCGAAGAGGCCACCGACGCCGACTTCCGCGAGGCGATCCTGGCCTACAAGAAGGCGTTCGAGTTGATGCTCGACCGGCCGAAGTCCGACGCGAAGGCTCGGGTCGACAGGGCTGCGACCGAACCCGTCCACCGCGACGACTGATCGGGCGAAGCTGGCCGGGCCCCGTTGGCCGGGCCCCGGCGCGTGGCAAGCTTGAGGGCGATGACGCAGGCACCGACGAGCGCCGTGGCGGCACCGGACTCTGATCCGGAACCGGCCGGTTCGAGGCAGGGCCGGTCCGGGACCTGGGTCGATCGTGGTGCGAGGGTGGTCGGACCACCGCTCGTCGTTGCAGCTGCGTTCGTCGGGCTCTGGTATCTCGTCGCGAACGCCCTGATCCCCGCCGAGTCCCGCTTCGTTCTTCCCGAGCCCCACGTCGTCGTCGACAGGGCCGTCTTCGACTGGGATCGCTTCTCGGAGATCGTCGACAACCTCTGGGCCACGACCTGGGTGACCGTCGTCGGGCTGTCCATCTCGATCGCGCTCGGCATCGCACTCGCGGTCCTGATGAACCAGGCGAGCTGGATCGAACGCACGTTGTTCCCCTACGCCGTCGCCCTGCAGACGGTTCCCGTGATCGCCGTCACGCCACTGATCGGACTGTGGTGGGGTTTCGAGTTCCGCTCCCGGGTGATCGTCACGATTCTCATCTCGATCTTCCCGATCATCGCCAACACCCTGTTCGGGCTGAAGTCCGTCGAGCCGTCCATGCGCGATCTCTTCAGGCTCCACGGCGCCGGGCGGGTCACCCGTCTCGTGAAGCTGGATCTCCCTGCGGCCGTCCCCGCCATGTTCACGGGGTTCCGGATAGCGGCGGGTCTCGCCGTTGTCGGAGCCGTCGTCGGCGAGTTCTTCTTCCAGGCGGGCGACGCGAAGGGCATCGGGGTACTCATCAACCAGAGCTCGGCATCGCGCGGACAGGGCCCGCAGATCTACGCCTCCATCTTCGCCGCGTCGGCGCTGGGCGTGGCACTGTTCGCACTCTTCGGGGTGGTTGGCGACCGCCTCACACGCCGCTGGGCGACGACGGGACGCGCCTGATCTTGCCGGGCAGTACGCCCGCCCGTGCTGAGTATGAACTGCATGTGAACGCGGCCCCGAGGCGGACGGTTGCGGCCGATCACCTGATATCCAATCGGGCGTATCGACGCGAAATCCGGGCGGTTGCCCGTTGGAGGACCGAGGAGCCATGAAGCGAAGCCGATGGTTGATCGCCCTGTTCGTCGTGCTCGCCCTGGTGGCCGCCGCGTGCGGCGACGATGACGACACGACCGCCCCCGCCGACGACGGGGTCACCGACGACGGGGCGTCCGAGGACGGGGTCACCGACGACGGGGCGTCCGACGACGGGGTCACCGACGACGGAGACACCGGCACGGTTTCGGTCGCCGACATCTGCCCGAACCCGCTGATCGTGCAGACGGACTGGTTCCCCGAACCCGAGCACGGCTTCACCTACCAGGCGGCTGGCATCGACGGCACCTTCGACGCCGACAACGGCATCTACACCGGGCCCCTCATGGGCACCGACATCGACCTCGAGATCCGCGCCGGTGGCCCCTACACCGACGCCGACACCCAGACCGGCCAGTTCTACACCGACCCCGACATCTTCATGGCCTACGTCAACACCGACGAGGCAATCCAGTCGGCGACGACGACGCCGGTGGTCCACGTACTCAACTACTTCGAGCGTGGTCCCCAGATCCTGATGTGGGACCCCGACGTCTACAGCTTCGAGACCTTCGCCGACATCGGCGAGGCCGAAGCGCCGGTCCTGTACTTCGGTGGCGCGGCCTACATGGACTATCTCGTCGCCGACGGTCAGCTCAGCGCCGACCAGGTCGACGGCTCCTACGACGGGTCCCCCACCCGGTTCATTGCCGAGGGGAACCTCGTGCAGCAGGGCTTCGCCACCAACGAGCCCTACCGCTACGAGAACGAACTCGGCTTCGACAAGCCGGTCGACTTCCTGCTCATCGACGACGTGCTTCCGATCTACCAGGGTGCGCTGAGCGTCAAGCCCGCGGCTCTCACCGAGAGCCGCGACTGCCTCGAGGCGGTCGTGCCGATCTTCCAGCAGGCCATCGTCGACTACTTCGCCGACCCCGAACCGGTCAACGAGATGCTGCTCCAGTTCGTCATCGACCTGAACAGTTTCTGGACTGCGAGCTCCGAGAGCCACGCGGCAGGCACAGAGGCGATGGTGGATCTCGGCCTCATCACGGACGGCCCCGACGGCACCGTCGGTGACTTCGACGGGGACCGCATCGACGGTCTGATCGCGCAGTTGACGCCGGTCTACGAGGCCGCGGGGATCGACGTCCCCGACGACCTGTCGGCCGAGGACCTGTTCACCAACGAGTTCCTCGACCCGGACATCTCGCTCGGCTTCTGAGGTCCCCCGGCGTCATAGGATCACCGCCATGGTGAGCCGGGCCGCCACCGCAGCCAGGACCGCCGGACCGCCTCTGGCGTTCGCCGGCGTGATGGTCGGCGTCTGGTACCTCATCAGCTACGTCTTCATCTCCACGCCGCAGCGCCGGGGGATCCTGCTGCCACCTCCCCACGAGGTGTGGTCGGACGCGTTCGCCGACGGTGACGTCCGGGCCGATCTCATCGATGCCACGTGGGTGACCGCCCAGTCCGCGTTCATCGGTCTGGTGACGGCGATCGTGTTGGGCGTCGGGCTCGCCATCGTGATGTCGCTGTCGCCCCTCGCCGAACGGGCGTTGTTCCCGTGGGCGGTCCTCGCCCAGGCCGTGCCGATCCTCGCGCTCGTGCCGATCATCGGGGTCTTCTTCCAGAACGACCTGGACCCGTGGTTCTTCTGGTTGGGAGAGGACCTCAAGAAGCGGGTGCTCGTGTGCGTGCTGGTCGCGATCTTCCCGATCATCACGAACACGCTGTTCGGGCTGAAGTCCGCCGACCGCAACCTCTATGACCTGTTGCACCTCCACGGCGCCTCGCGGTTCACGCAGCTCACGAAGCTCGAGTTGCGCGCCGGGGTGCCGGCGATGTTCACGGGCTTCCGGATCTCGGCGGGCCTGTCGGTCATCGGCGCTGTGGTCGGAGAGTTCCTCTTCGGTCGGGGCGAGCCGGGCCTCGGAACGCTCATCAACCGGTTCCGGGGTCTGGCCGACGGCGCCGGCCTCATCGCCACGATCATCGTCTCGTCGGCCCTCGGAATCGTCGTCTTCTGGGTGTTCAGCTGGCTCAATCGCGCACTCACGGGGCGTTGGCACGCCTCGACGGCAGCGGGGCCCTGACCCCGGGGCGGGTAGCGTTGGGGCGTGAAACTGCGACTCGGCGACACCGTCATCCCGCCTCTGCGCCGCCTGCGGCTCTACGTCTGCGGGGTCACCCCCTATGACACGACCCACATCGGGCACGCCTCCACGTTCGTGTGGATCGACACGCTCGCCCGGACCCTCGAACATGTCGGCATCGCTGTCGAGGTCGCCCGCAACGTCACCGACGTGGACGATTCACTGCTCGCCGAGGCCCGACGCCGCGGTGTGGGCTGGCGGGCCCTGGCCACCCAGCAGACGTACCAGTTCGAGGACGACATGCGGAAGCTGCGGGTCGGCCGGCCGTCGTTCGAGCCGCAGTCCCGTGAGTACGTGACGGAGGTCATCTTCCTCGCCCGTGCGCTGATGGACCGCGGTGTCGCCTATGAACGTGAGGGTTCGGTCTACTTCCGGGGCGTCGACGTCGCCACCCGGGCGGGCATCGACGAGGACGAGGCCATCCGTCTCGTCGGCGAGCGCGGCGGCCACCCCGACGATCCGAACAAGGACCACCCGCTGGACTCGGCCGTGTGGCAGCGATCGGCCGAAGGTGAGCCCTCGTGGTCGAGTCCGTGGAGCGACGGGCGTCCGGGTTGGCACGCCGAGTGCGTGGCCATGTCCACGGCCGTGCTGGGGCTGGCGCTGGATGTGCACGCCGGGGGAGAGGACCTGAAGTTCCCCCATCACGCCTACGAGGCGGCGATGGCCGAGGCGGCGACCGGGGTCACCCCGTTCGCACGTGCCTGGATGCACGTCGGCACGGTCCGCCTCGACGGCCACAAGGTTGCGAAGTCCACCGGGAACCTGGTGTTCGTGCTGGACCTGCTCCAGCGCTGGCCCGGCGAGGCCATCAGGCTGCACCTGCTGGATCGGCCCTGGAACGAGGGATGGGACTTCGTCGAGGCCGATCTGGAGGCTTCGGCGGCCCGACTCGAGGAACTCTGGGCCGCCGGTGGAGACCCGGCCACCAACGAGGCGGCCGAGCAGGAGGTCTGTCGACTTCTCGTCGACGGACTCCAGACGTCGGCCGCTCTGGACCTCGCCATCGCCGAAGGTGGCAGCGCCGCCCGGCTCGCGAGGCAGTTGCTCGGCCTGATCTGACGCGGTCGATCGCGAAGGTGTCCACGCACTGAGCGGTTTCCGACGCGCGGGCAGTGACATGATTCAGGCGTGATGACTCATGGAATGGCGACACCTGAGCGCCTAGGGTGCGGTCCTCGCTGTCGGGCGCCGGATGACAGGGTTGTCTCTCTTGTTCTTCGATAACTTTCATGTAAGTCTGAGCAACATGCAGACGTGCGGTTCGGGTCGATGGCGGAGGGCGGTTGCTCTCCTCGTGACGGCGGCGCTTCTGGTCACGGCGTGTGGCGGCGGTGGCGACGATGTGGACCCGACCGGTGCGTTCGATGCGGTGGACGGCGGCGCCGAGGCATCGGGCGGGTCGGGCGACTCCACGCCCGCGGCGGTGCCGGACGATTCGGCCTCGGACGACTTGAACCCGGAGGAGACGGGCGATGACGTCGGAGTTCCCGGCGAGCCTTCAGACGGCTCCGGCGGGTCACCGGACCCGTCGCCCACCGCCACCTCTGACGCAGGCGGGTCCGCCGCCGGGGGTGACGCAGGAGCACAGGCGCTGGCGGTCTGGGACAGCTTCCTCGTTGCATGGAGGGACCTGCGCAACGGTGTCGTGACCCGCGACGCCGTGGCGGCGGTGGCGGTCCTGGACGAGGCGATGGCCGAACTCGTCGACGGGTCGCTCGAGGCCGACGCCGCTCGGGGCACCACCACCGTCGAGTTGTACGGCGGGACGCGCGCGGAGGTCGTCGTGTCCGATTCGACGGTGACCTTCGTGGACTGTGTGTACGAGAAGGCGCTGGGTTCGCTGCCGTGGGTGCTCGCGCAGCGGTGGGACGTGACCGTCGGCTTGACGGCCGGTCCCGACGGGGCACCCGCGGTGACCGGACTCACCCAGCGGGCAACCGTGGGCGACGTCGGTGAGATCGTCTTCGACGTCTGTCTCAACCCGGTGCTCGAGGACGAGGTGGTCACCGCCCACATCGCCCTGCGCCAGATGTTCGTGGAGACCCAGGAGGACCCCACCACGGGCATCACCGATCCCCGCATCGACGAGCTGCTGATGCCGTCGAACGCGGCCGAGTTCCGCTCCCAGTTGCAGGCTCGCATCGACGACGGGACGCGACTCGTGAACGGCCTCGGCACGAATCTTCGGGTGCAGGTCTTCGGTCACGGCCTCAACTTCGTGGGCACCATCTCCTGCGAAGACCAGCAGGAGGGCTACTCACGAGTTGCCGCGTCGGGCGATGTCATCTGGGCAGGCGACGGCGCTCTTCAATCCGTGACGACCTACCGACTTGTGCTCAGCAGCGGCAGCTGGGTCGCAGATCAGACCCAACCGGCGGATGACCTTGAATGCTTAGGACGACCGCTCGATTCGGTGCCGGTTGCTGACATATCAGGGGTCCCGGTTCCATGAGGACGGTTCTTATCCTCGCCCTTTTCGTAGCCACGATCACTGTGGTACCGGCGACCGCTGCCGCTGCCGGTATCTGTCTTGCCGGAGTCGACCCAGTGACGGGCACGGCCACCGTGCGGGTCTGCTCTGAGGTTCCCTCTGGAGGAGGAGGCCAGGATGGTGGAACTGGCACGCCCACGAACCCGCCGCCGATCTACTGCTCGGCGAACAACGCACGGGTCCTGCCCCGAAGCGAACGCATCGTCTACGACGTCGGGTGTGTCGCCGACATGGGCGGCGGTGGCCTTGTCGACATCCCGACCGTGCCGGTCATCGTGGACCTCGGCTCGGCCATCGACCTCGTCGCCTTGATGGACGAGGCCACGGCCCAGGTCGAGCCCGGACCGCCGACGGTCGAGACCTCGCCACCCATCGGGCGGACCGCCGTGGTCCACATCCCGGTCTGGTTCTGGATCACGGACCCGTGGCAACCCGTGAGCGCCTCGGCCACCGCGTCGATCCCGCTCGTCTCGGTGACCGTCACGGTCACCGCAACACCACGGCAGCTCACGTTCGCCCCGGGCCTCGGCGATCCCGTCACCTGCGACGGCCCGGGCGTCGCCTGGCAGCCGGGCCTCGAGGACGACGCCACCGACTGTCTGGCCACCTACCCGACGACGGTCGGGTCGCCGTTCGCCGCCACCGCCACCGTGGACTGGATCCTCACCTGGGCCATCGACGGTGTGAACCGCGGTCCTTTCACCACCCGGGCGCCGTCGACCACCTGGGAGATCCCCGTTACGGAGATCCAGGCCCTGGAGCAGTAGCGGGCAGCGGTCTGTCGGCGAAGACCTCGGCGGCGACGCCGATCCAGTCGAGTTCGGGGTCAGGCTCGTTCATCGCCACGAGCACGAGATCCACGAGGTCGGCCATGTCGGCGAGGCGCCGTCGACACTGCGCCACCGAACCCGCCAGCGCGAACCGGTCCACGAGATCGTCCGGCAACAGGCCGATGACGTGGTCGGGGACCCGGTTCTCGGCCGCCCGCCGCACCCGGGCCGCCGTCAACTGATCGACGCCGAAGTGCTCCTGGAGGTACAGCGGCGCCGTGGTCTCCGGGTGATGGCCCGCCGCCACGTGGTCCTGGGTGATCACCCTCGAGATGACCTCGAGGACCTTCGCCCGCTCGCAGTCGTCGGTGGCGATGTGGGTGGTCCAGGCCACCTTGCACATCCCCGCCCGCACCGTCTCGCTGATCTCGGCGAGGTCCTCGATGGGCGTGGCAGCCACCAGGTACCAGTCGGCGTGGTCGATCGCGAGTTGGCGGATCAGCGGCCCACGGCCGCCGATCACAAGCGGCACGTGGCCTTCGAACCACCCCAGGAACGCACGGCCGGAGGATTCACCGTCGAGGAGTTGCTGCGCGGTGGCCATCGACTCACGCAGCGCCGGCAGGGGCCTCTCCGCTTCGAACCCGATGGGCGCGAGCGTGGAGGGCGCGCCGGCGCCCAGCCCGGCCCACACACGGCCGGGGGCCATCTCGGCGAGGGTGGCCGCGGCGGTCGCCGTGGTCACCGGATGGCGGGTGAACGGGTTGGTCACCCCGGGGCCGATGACGATCCGCTCGGTGGCCGTCGCGATGGCGCCGAGTGTCACCCACACGTCCCGCCCGTTGCCCTCGTCCGCGACGAGGCACACCTCTGCACCGGCCTCCTCCGCCGCCACGGCCATCTCGACAAGGCGCGCGGCGGGGACCGTCGGCTCGAGCCACACACCCCACGGAGTCACCGTCATCTCGTCCCCATCACGGCGTCACCGTAACTCTCGTGGCCGACACAGGTCGGGCCGAGGAGTAGACGGGGAGGTCAGGTCTCCGCTTCGTCGGACTCCTCTCCGGTCTTCTCGAGGAGTCCCCCCGCCACCGTCCGCTCGGCCACGAGGCGGCCTGCCACCCAGGTGCGGCGGGCGGTGGGTCCCGACGCCACGGCCTCGCGCAGTGACGCCGCGCCGACCGCCACCAGATCCGCCCTCCGGCCGACGACCGGCCCCGCCGGTGGCAGACCCATCACCGTCCGGGCGTCGTCGGACACCATCGCCCACCCGACCTCGGGTAGACGGTGGCCGGCGCTCACGAGCAGCGATGCCGTCTCGAAGGGGTCGGCCCGGCCCATCGGGTTGAACGGATCCTGGATGTTGTCGGCCCCCGCCGCGACGGCGACCCCGGCGCCGCGCAGCATCCCGATGGCCGTCAGGCCCCGCGGTGGCGCCGTCGTCACCCCGCGGGCCTGGAGGAAGAGGTTGGTCTGGGGCAGCGTGATCACGCCGATGCCGGCCTCGGCCACGGCGCGGGCCACACGCTGTTGATCCCAGGGGGACTGCATCCCGAGGCTGACGCAGTGGCTCGCCGTCACCCGGTTGTCGAAGCCGCGTTCCATCACCCGCCGAGCCAGATGCTCGAGGCTCAACATGTCGAAGTCGAGTGTCTCGTCGATGTGGAAGTCGACGTCCAGGCCGGTGCCCTGGGCGAGGTCGAGGAGCCAGTCGATGGCGCCGTGGGGATCGGGGTCGATCGCAGGGGCGCCTCCGACCAGGTCGATCAGACCCCGTTCGACGGCTGTCAGGAGATCGGCCCGGTTGACTGCCCCGTCGTCACCGGTCACCGGACAGGTGGGGAGTCCGACGACCTGCATCGTCACGAGGTGCCCCATCCGCTCCCGGGTCTCGGCCAGAGCCTCGGCGGCCCGAACGCCGATTCCCTCGCCCAGGTCCACATGGGTGCGCACCGCCGTCACCCCGTTCGCGACGAGCATCTCGACAGCGCGGGTCGCCCGATCCGCCATGTCGGCGACGGTTGCGTCGACCCGGTAGCGCATCCAGGCGTCGATCGCTCCGGTGAGATCGCCGGCCACGTTGACGACGCGGTCCGCCGAGAGCGCCTTGTCGAGGTGGGTGTGGGGGTCGGCGGCCGCCCCGAGGAGCAACATTCCACTGAGGTCCTGCACGGTCACGGGGTCGGCCGTGTCCCCGCCGGGGGCGGCATCGGTGTCCGTTCCCGCACCCGGTTCGGTGACGGCGGTCACGATCCCGTCGCCGATGTGGACGTCGACCCGGCGCAGCGCCGGCGCGGCCGGTGGCGGATCGCCGTCCCGGTCGACCAGGTCAGCGTCCGCTGGAGGGTCGACGACTGTCGCACCGGTGAGGACGAGACGGTGGGTCATCGGTCGATGCTACAGAGCGGCCCGCGAGGGCTCGTCGAGGTCCCATGGGGTGGCTCGGTCTCGACACTACGGTCCGGACCGGCCGACAATGACGCGATGGCCCCCCGCCGAGTGCTCCTCGTCGATGCGTCCGGCGTCGCGCCCAGCGGCGACCGGGCCGCCCTCGACCGTGAGATCGCCGACATGGCCCATGCCGCCCTCGTCGGCGCCGGCCACCGGGTGGACAGACTCGTGCTGGCCGACGAGGCGTTCCAACCGGCGATGAGTCGGGCCGAGCGTGAGGCCTACCACTCCGACACGCCGATCATCAGCGACGACGTCGCCCGGTACGCGGACCTGATCCGTTCGGTCGACGAGATCGTGTTCGTCTACCGCTCCGTCTGGTTCGCGCCGCCCGCCGCCCTGAAGGGACTGCTCGACAGGACGCTGGTTCCCGGCGTCGGCTTCCGTTTCTCCGAACGCAGCGGCAAGGTGCGCCCCGGGCTGACCAACATCCGGCGGATCACCGCGATCACCACCCACGGCCGCTCGCGGCGCGAGGTGCGGGCGGCCGGCGACGGTGGACGGCTGTATCTCTTGCGGGCGTTGCGGACCATCGTGCACCCGTTGGCCCGTCGCCGGTTCGTGGCCGCCTACTCGATCGGTACGCAGGACCGTTCCCGCCAACTCCTGCGCCGCGTGGAACGCGCGTTGGGAGGTGCCCGGTGAAGGAGACACCAACCGCGCTGCACGCCCTCGTCGTGCACTCACACCCGGTTCCCGGGAGCCTCACCCAGGCGGCACGGGCCCGCGCAGTTGCGGGCCTGGCGTCGGCCGGGGTGCGGACGACCGAGGTCGACGCGTACGAACCGGTCGACGTCGACGGGTGTCGTGCGCTCTTGGCCGGGACCCGCGTACTCGTCCTGGTCTATCCAACGTGGTGGGGCGGCCAGCCGGCTGCGCTGAAGAGTTGGATCGACACCGTCCTGCCCGACGACCGCCGTGAGGCCAGGGCTCTGTTGGGTTCGCTGCGGCGCTTCGTCGCCGTCACAGGGCATGGCTCCGGCAAGTTCATGAACGTCCTCGAGGGTGAGCCCGGTCGCAAGCTGGTGATGCGAGGACTGCGCCTCGCCGCACCGTGGCGGTGCCGGAGCACGTGGATCTCCCTCTATGACGCCGACGGGTGTGACGAGGCCGACTTCACGGCGTGGCTCGAACAGGTCGAGACCCGCTGCGCACGGCTGATCCGGTGAGTGGGATCGGGGCGACGTCCACGGACTCACTCACCACCGCTCTCGGGCTCGGCCCGACCGGCGTCACCTCCGTCGTCGGCGGTGGCGGCAAGACCACGACGATCTTCCGCCTGGGCACCGAGCTGTGCGCTGCTGCGCGCACGGTCGTCGTGACGACGACGACCAAGTTCGGCACCGACCAGCTGCGCGGACCGATCGTCGAGCTGTCGACCCCCGGCGACCTCCGCGCCACGATCGTCTCGGTCAGCGGCGAGGGGTATCCGGTGATCGTCGTGGAACGACGCGAGGGGACCAAGGCGTTCGGTATCCCGGCCGACCTCGTCGACGACCTGCCGGTCCACCACGTCCTCGTCGAAGCCGACGGTGCCCGGCGCCGCTCGCTCAAGGCGCCCGCTCACTACGAGCCCGTCATATCGCCGGGCACCGACCTCGTGGTCGCAGTCATGGGTCTCACGGCCCTCGGGGGTGTCATCTCCGAGGTCTGCCACCGGCCCGAGCGTGTCGCCGGGGTCACCGGGGCCTCCGTGTCCGACACGGTCGACGCACAGACCTACGTCACGCTCGCCACGAGCTCCGACGGCGCGGGCAGGGGAGTCCCGTCCGGTGCGCGGCTCGCCGTGATCCTGTCCCAGGTGGCCGAGGATCGGCGAGACACGGCCGGCGAGATCGCCGCCGGTGTACTCGGCGGCGGAGGATCAGGCCCGCCCGTCGAGCGGGTGGTGCTGGTTCCCCACTACCGACCTGGCGACGACCTCGAGCCACCGGTCGAGTATCTGACGGCGTGAGCGGATCCTGATTCCTCCGGCGACGCCCGGGTCCTCAGATCCGGTAGAACGCCTCGGCGTTGGTGCACAACATGCGGCGCGTGTCCTCGGGTGACGTGTCGGCCTCGGCGAGTATCCGCCGGTAGGCGTCCACGGTCATGAGGTACGACCCGTAGACGGCGTCCACCGGCCAGTTCGTCCCGAAGATGCACCGCTGGGGACCGAACAGTTCGATCATCGCGAGGACCCAGGGTCGGATCGAATCCACGGTCCAGTGGTGCTGTTGCATGCCGAGACCGCCGATCTTGCAGTGCACGTTCGGTAGTTCGGCCAGTGCGCCCAACTCGGTGCGCCACAGCTCGAACTCCTCCGGCGTGTCGGCCATCGGCATGCCGCTGGCTCCGACGATGAAGTCGAGTTCGGGTACGGCGACGGCCGACGCGTGGGCATCCATGAGTCGTCCCGGCCAGGCCCGCGTCTCGAAGTGCAGGTCCCGCTCGGCGCACGCCCGGAGGTTGTCGAGGAACCGGGCGTCGCCGCCCCCTTCGGGGTGTTCTCTGATGCGGACCCCGCGCACCAGCGGGGACGCCGCCAGGTGGGCGTCGAGTTGCGCTGAAGCGTCTCGGTCCATGTCGCACAGCACGACGTAGGCGTGGGGGAAACCGTGCTCGGCGGTGACCCGGGCGAGATAGCGCGTCTCGTCCACGGGGTCCGGTCCGCTCCAGGCCGCCTCGACGTGCACGCTCTTGACGACGTTGGAGCCGTAGAACTCGCGCAGCAACCGCTCCATCGGCCAGTCGGCCCGGACGAGTTTGTAGTCGCCCAGATAGTCCGTGTAGATCGCCCCGTCCTCGGTCAACCACTCGTAGGGGTTGCGGGACGGTTCGGTGATGTGGTGGTACGCGTCCACGAACGGGATGCTGCGGTCGATGTCGGGTTCCATCGGGTTTTCCTCCTGGCTCAGCGGCCGTAGTCGAAGCGGATGATCTCGGCCATCTGGCGACAGAGCAGATCCACCATCGCCGCGAAGATCCGTGCGCCATCCTCGGCGGTCGCCGTCGTCGGGTCGCCGATGTGGCCGTCGGGGCCGAAGTCGTCGGACAGCCAACCGAAGCTCACCGGTCCGCCGAAGCGGACGAACTCGTTGTCGGCGAGCGTCTCGGGGATGCGCCGGGTGGCACGGCTCATGTCCACGAGGTCGGGTCGCAGGTGCAGCATCACCGAGGTCTCCTCATGGCCGCCGTGGATGCCCATGGCAAGCTCGGCCTCCGGCGACGAGCCGCCCTGGTCGGGTGGGACGAACGGGTGCACGAGGAAGGTCTTCAGTCCGTGGGCGAGCCGCAGGTCCCGGCACGCCACGTTCAACAGCGAGGAGTTCCCTCCGTGGCCGTTGAGGAGCACGAGTCGCTGTGCGCTGGTGGCCGCCACGCTGCGCCCCAGATCGTTCAGCACGGCGAGCATCGTCCCGGCGGAGAGCCACAACGTCCCCGGCGACCACGCGTGTTCGTTGGACTTCGAGACCGCCAGGGTCGGCAGGAGCCACAGGTCGAGTTCCTCGCCGACACGGGCGACGGCGGCGGAGGCGGCTTCGTGCGCGATCACGTGGTCCACCGACAGCGGCAGGTGCGGGCCGTGCTGCTCGACGGCGCCGATGGGGAGCACGAGCGTCGAGCCGACGGTGACGGCGTCGGCGACCGCCCGCGCGGTCAGGTCCTCGAGGCGTCGGGTCTGACGGGGTCCGTTCACGACGGCGACCGTAGTCTTGGCAGTGCCATGTCGCCGTCGATCAGACCGTCCGGAGGTCCCGACGCCGTCGTCATCGGCGGTGGACACAACGGACTGGTCTGTGCCGCCTATCTCGCCCGGGCCGGCCTGAGGCCACTCGTCCTCGAGGCCCGCCGGGCCGTCGGCGGCTGCGCCTCGACCGTCGACGCCGTGGGCGCGCGGGTCAACATCTGCAACTGCGACCACATCTTCTTCCGGACCACCTCGATCGCCGAGGACCTGAATCTGGCGGGCCACGGCCTGACCTACCTCGACGTCGACCCGAACATGGTGAACCTGTTCTGGGACGGTTCGACCCCGTGGGCGGTGCGTCGCTCGGTGACCGAGACACTCGACGTCCTGTCGGCGACCCACCCGGGTGAAGTGAACGGGTACAAGCGCTACGTGGCGGACACGGCACCGGTGGCCGCGCTGCTGGTGGAGGTCGCCACCCGGCTACCGACGCCGGCGAACGCGCTGCGCTCGGTGGCCGGTCGCAGATTCCGGGGTGCCGTGCGCATGGCGAGGTTCGCCCGGATGTCAGCCCTCGACGTCGCCCGCTCGTACTTCAGCACCGACGCCCTCGTCGGCCCGCTGATGGCCATGGGGCCGGCCGTGTGGGGGGTCTCGCCGGCCGATCCGGGGACGGGCCTCGGAGCGCTCGGGTACGCGTTCCGCCACGCGATCGGCGTGGGTCGACCGACCGGCGGAAGTGGTGCCCTCACCGATGCACTTCAACGGTCACTCGAAGCGGCCGGCGGCTCTGTGCGCTGCGGTGCGCGGGTCTCGCGGATCGTGACGTCGGGCGATCGTGTCGTCGGCGTCGAACTCGGCACCGGGGAGGTGATCGAGACGGGGATCGTCGTGGGGGCCTGCGATCCCCGGGCGGTCCTCGTGGACTTCCTACGTGACCCTCCCGCCGGCGTCGTGGCGCTGCGAGACCGGTGGGCGGCGAGGCCCGTGCCGGGCGGCTACGAGTCCAAGATCGACGCCGTCATCGAAGAGCTGCCCCGCTACCGCGACCTCGGTCCGGTCACCGACACCGTGTCGGATCCCGATGACCTGCTGCGCCCGAGCTCCTACATCTGTCCCCCGGTCGAGGAGATCTGCGCCGCTCCCGGCATCGTCGCCACCGGCCACGTGCCGGAGTCGCCGGTCATGTTCGTCAACTTGCCCTCCGTGGTCGACGCGTCGATGCGTCCCGAAGGTGGCCACGTATTCTCCCTGGAGGCCCTCGGCACGCCGTATTCGCTGGCGGGTGGGTGGGACCCCGAAGGCGAGCCGCGTCGCTGGCTGGATCGTTACGGCTCCCTGGTCGAGGGCGACTTCGCCGCGACCATCCGGGACTGGAGGGTTGTCACCCCGGTGGACTACGAGCGTGACTTCGCGATGTCACGGGGCTACGCGCCGTCCTTCTCGGGTTCGCCCCTGTCGGCGCTGGCGGGCCGCGACCGCGAACTGACCCGCTATGAGACGCCGGTCGAGGGCCTCTACCTCACGGGGGCCGGCACCTTCCCCGGAGCCGGTATCTGGGGCGCGTCGGGCCGCAACGCCGCGTCGGTGATCCTGCAACGGCACCGGTAGCGTGAATCATCGGCTCCGCCCGGATCGGGCGGGACCGATGACGACCGCCCGGTTGTGATGCCGGGCAGGAGGGGATCAATGGGTCTCGAAGGCCTACGGCTCGGGCTCACCTACGACGACGTTCTTCTGGTTCCGCGCCGCTCGACCATCCGGTCACGCGGCACGGTCGACCTGACGACCCGTCTGAGCCGCAACATCGAACTCGCGCTGCCCGTGGTGGCCGCGAACATGGACACCGTCACCGAACACGAGATGGCCACGGCGTTGGCCGGTCTCGGCGCGGTCGGGATCATCCACCGCTTCCTACCGTCGCACGCCCACGCGGCGGAGATCGAGCGGGTGAAGGCCGCTGATCCGAGCTACCTGGTGGGCGCGGCCGTCGGCACCGACCACGACATGTTGGATCGGGCCAAGGCCTGCGTGGCCGCCGGTGCGGACGTCCTCGTCCTCGACATCGCCCACGGCCACGCTGACCACGCCATCGACGGCGTCAAGCTCCTCAAGGACACGTTCGCCGATGTCGACGTGATCGCCGGGAACGTGGCCACGGCAGCCGGGGCCGTGGATCTCGCGGCGGCGGGTGCTGATGCGATCAAGGTCGGCGTCGGGCCCGGCGGTGTGTGCACGACCCGCCTCGTTGCGGGCGTCGGCGTGCCCCAGTTGACCGCGCTCAGCGACGTGGTCGCTGCCGACGTGGGTGTTCCGATCATCGCCGACGGCGGCATCAAGACGTCCGGTGACATCGCGAAGGCCCTGGCCGTCGGCGCCGACACGGTCATGATCGGTTCGCTGTTCGCCGGGACCAAGGAGAGCCCCGGTGAGGTCGAGTCCACGTCACGGGGGCTCGTGAAGCGGATTCGGGGGATGGCCTCGCGTGAGGCCGTCGAGCACCGAGCCCGGCGCGCCGGCGAGGAACTCGACGACGAGTACTTCGAGCACCGCGCCCCCGAGGGTGTCGAGGGGACCGTCCCCTACAAGGGCCAGGTGTCTCAGGTGGTCGGCCAGTTGATGGCCGGGGTGAAGAGCTCGATGAGCTATCTCGACGCCACCGACCTGGCGACCTTCCGCGCGAACGCGGCGTTCATCCAGGTGACCGGCGCGGGTATCCGTGAGAACTCACCCCACGCAACCCAGACCGGCTGAGGCCGGCCTGGTCGGCGGGGACGCCTGTCAGGCGGCGGGCGGTGTGAGGGCGCCGACACCGAAGCCGGCGCTGAAGCGGACGCACCAGATGACGACGGTTCCGTAGCGCTCGAGGTCCACGTCGGGCGGGATCTCGTAGTTCTGCGAGCCGATGTTGCCCTTGAGGTCGCCGAGGTCGATGAAGTCGTCGTCGAGGGCGTCGGCGGGGCCGTCGGCCGGAGCGGCGCTCAGGTAGACGTTCAGGTCCGGTCCGTTGTCCGCGTTCAGGTCCGGGAACCGCAGGAAGCGCTGTTCGCTGCCGTCGTTGAGAACGACGATCTCGCCTTCGACCGAGTAGCGGCCGAGGCCGGTGAAGCTGCCCTCGAAGATGGTCACGATCTCGGGTTCGGCCGGCTCCTCCATAGCGGGTGGGTCCGGATCAGCGGGCTCCTCGCTGGCCGGCGGGGCGGCGTCGGCGGGTTCCTCGTCGCCAGGTGCTTCCTCCGCGGGCGTGTCGGGTTCTGCGGGTTCCTCGTCGGAGGGCGTGTCTGGCGCCGCGGGTGCCTCGTCGGTGACCGGTGGCGCCGTGTCAGGGGCATCGTCGTCGACGGTGTCGGCGTCGGCCACCGCGCCGCTGGCGAACACGGGCCCGTCCTCGTCCACCTTGTTGTCGATGAAGAGGGTGTGGACGCCGAAGTAGCCGAACGCGAGCCAGGCGAGGCCGGCGATCACCACGGCGGTTCCGGGCACGATCCAGCGCCATTGTCGGCGCAGGAAACCGCCGAAGCGGGAGATGATTCCGGGGCGTCGGGAGTCGTTGTCGGCGCCGGAAGGGTCGAGAGTCGGGGGTGGGGTCGTCGAGGTCACGGTGTCTCAACGGCGGTGCGGCCAGCTGAGTTCCCGAGGTCGGGTCGGAACTTCCGGGCCCGCTCGGTCATCCTTCGTACGCGGCCCGGGCCACGTCGAGCACGGCGTCGGGGTCGGCCAGGAAGGTCGTGCGGGCGGAGTCTGCGATGAACGCGTAAGCGCGGCCGTCGTGGGTCGTGGTGATGTCGGGGTCGCCGTCCACTTCGAATCCCTTCGACAGCGAGACGGGGCACAGCCCGCCGAACTCGTAGGGCTGGGCGTCTTCGTCTTCTTGCCTCGCGGTGTATCCCACGGCGTGTCTCCGATCAGGGGTGTAGCGGCGCCCGCTCGTCGGCCCAGCGGATCTCGGCTTCGAGTTGGGCAGCCACACGGAACAACACATCCTCGCGCCCGTAGGCGGCGATGATCTGCGCACCGACGGGGAGCCCCGCAGCCGTGCGGCGGCCGGGGACCGACATCGCCGGTTGTCCCGTCACGTTGAACGGCGCGGTGATGGCCCCGTAGGGGATCGAGCCGATCGCTCCACGCAGCGGATTGTCGTCGGTTCCGGTCAGTTCGCCGATCTGCGGCGGTGGGCGCAGCGTGGTCGGGCACACGAGGAGGTCGAAGCCGTCGGCCCACCACTGCGCCGTCTCCCGACGGAAGCGGTGCATCGCGTCCTGGGCGGCGAGGACCTGATCGCCGGTCACTGACGGAGCACTCTGCGCAGCGATCCAGGTGGGCGCCTCGACGTCGTCTTCGGTCACCTCACGGCCCAGGAGTGTGCTGACGAGGCGGAGGTTGGCCGCGGTGCTGACGCCCCACAGCGTCATGAACGCGTCCGCCGATGAGTCGTCTGCGAGGGCAGGCGGGTGGCTTTCCGTGACGTCGTGGCCGAGGGCTTCGAGTGTTGCTGCGACGGCGCGAGCCGCTGCCGCGCACGGCGCCTCGGTCTCGATGGAGCGCGGGAGCTCCGCCATCAGTCCGACGCGGAGCCTGCCCGGGTCGGCACCGACCTCCTCGGCGAATGGCGTGGTCGGGGCCGGCGCGATGACGCCGTCGCCGGGGAATGGCCCGGCGGTGGCGTCGAGGATCGCGGCCGAGTCGCGCACCGTGTGCGTGAGGGCGTGTTGAACCGACAGTCCCATCTCGTCGAGCAGCGGTCCCATCGAGACGCGGCCACGGGAGGGCTTGAGCCCGAAGAGGCCGCACATCGCCGAGGGGATCCGGATGGAGCCGCCGCCGTCGCTCGCGTTGGCCGCGGGAACCATCCCGGCCGCGACCGCTGCGGCCGCACCGCCCGACGACCCGCCCGGGCTGTAGTCGGTGTTCCACGGGTTGCGGGTCGGGCCGTAAGCCAGCGGCTCGGTGGTCGCCAGCAGACCGAGTTCGGGTGTGTTCGTCCGGCCGCAGATGACGAACCCCGCCTCGCGGTAGCGACGGACGATGTTCGAGTCCTCGGGGTGGACGTAGTTCGCTTCGGCGAGCCCGCGGACCCCCATGTGGAACGGGTCCCCGGCGGAGGTGGGCCACAGGTCCTTGAGGAGGAACGGCACGCCCCGGAACGGCCCGTCGGGGAGATCGGGCGACGCGGCCTCGTCGAGGGCGCGTTCGAAGCGTCGGTGGATCACGGCGTTCACATGCGCGTCGAGCGCCTCGATCCGGGCGATGGCGGCTTCGACCAGTTCGACCGGGCTGGCCTCGCCCGAGCGGACCATCTGTGCGAGGGAGACGGCGTCGTGGCGGCCGAGGATGTCGTCGCCTCGTGCATCACTCACGAAATCGAGACTACTCGCGGGTGTCCTGAAGCTTCCGCCCCCGTACGGGCGGCCTGGGTGTCCGGAATCCCGGATACCCAGGCCGGTCTGGCGAATATTGTGGCGGAGATGCCTATGGCGGAAGTCGTCCCACCCGAGGAGTTCGATTGGCTCGCGGTCGGGCTCGCTCCGGCAGGGTCCGATCGGCGGCACTTCGTCCGTGAACTCGTGCCCGTCAGCTATTCGCGGTTCGTGAGGATCCTCCCCCCATGGCTGCCGGGAGAGGATGCCGGCCCCGCTACTCCACGCACGTGGCGAGAACTAACGGATGAGGCCGGGCTTGACTTCTACCCAGAGGTCATCGCGGGTGAGTTCAAGTCGGCGTGGAGGCCCGGCGGCGACGGCGTAGATCTCTTCTGTCGAGAGGACCGGGAAACACGCGCTCCGGTGGTCGAGCTTCTGCGTCGAGCGGCTCCGGGGCCTTACTTTTTCTCATGGGACCTCGGTGCGGTGATCCAGATGAACGTGGATCCACCCGTCGTGGTCCGGTCCAAAGCAATGGACGTCGATGGGGCGACTAGGACCGCAAGCCAGCTGTGTAGGCCTGAGCGGCCATGTCCGAACTTGCAAGAGCCCGAGCACTGGTGGCCGGTCGGCCGCGAGTGGGTCGTCAGCAGGGAGTACGACCTCGAGCAGCTGTACATCGCCTGCGGAGATGATCTGGCCGATCTCCTCCTCGCCGATCAGCGGGTGGAGGCTGTCGAGGTCCGTCCGGACTCACGGGTCGACTGGATCGTGGACGAGGGTCGCCGTCGTTCGGGACCTGGGTGATCAGCTGGTCGGGGTCGGTTCGGCCGCAGGGCGAGCGCCTCCATCATGTCCTTCGTCCTTCAGGTGGGCGCCTGCCGTCCCCGACGGGAGCTGGCAGCTTCGAGGAGTAGCGCTGTTGTGCAGCCTGCTTGCTGACGCCAAGCATCACGCCGATCTCGGACCATGAGCGGCCGGCTTCCCTTGCGGCCCCCACAGCAGCAACGAGTGCCGAATCGATGGCGTCCCGCTGGTCCACGAGCGCAGCGATCGTCTGAAGGGCGTCGGTGTCGGCAACGATGAGATCTCCCGGCTTGACTGTCGCTGCCCACTTCTCCAGGTTCCGCGCCTGATCGGAGCGTGTCGTGCTCATGGGGTCCACCAACCCTCCAGAAACTTCCGCCGGGCCGGCATTGCGTGGATCAACGCCGCTCCGTCGGCATCCGACACGAGGCCGATCTCGAGTGGCTCTCCGGTCATGGCCGGTCCGATGTACATCGTCACGTCGCTGTCCTCAGTCTCGAAGGCACGCCAGTGGTGTCGCATCGCGTGGAGCATGTCGTCATCGGCCACGCTGTGCTTGCGCGCGCTCGGCTCGATGTCCATGGAAGCGGATCGTATGGAAGCACAGTGACGTCAATGTTTCTTGACGCTATCAGGCGCCACCCAGAGTGCCCTGGCGGGCGATTGTCAGCTGGACGGGGCGAAGGTGTCGATCATGAGGCGGACGTCGGGGCCGAGCGGGTACAGGATCGGGCACGTGCAGCCGTTGTCCATGTAGTGCTGGACCTTCTCGCGGCACTCGTCGGGCGAGCCGGCTGCGCAGATCATCTGGACGACGTCGTCGGGCACGAGCTTCGACGCGGCGACCACTTCGTCGTGGCTGGCGGGCCACGTCAGTACCTGACCGATCTCGTCGAGCAGCGCCTGGGGCACACCGGATGCCGCCATGATGTGGGGCTGCTGGCCGAGGTACTGGGTGACGAGCAGGCGGGCGGCGTCGAGCGCGGCGTCACGGTCCTCGTCGAGTGAACAGACCACCAGCTGGGGCCGGTCGAGGTCGTCGACCGAACGGCCGGCCTTCGCCGCACCCCGTTCGAGCGCGTCCATCGCCTTGCGGTTGTAGGACGGCGAGACGAGGTAGTTGAGGACGACGCCGTCACCGATCTCGCCGGTGAGCTCCATCATCTTCATGCCGGTCGCCCCGATGTAGATGGGCACGTCCTTGGGGCGGCGCTCCTGGTGGACGTAGTCCAGTTCGACCCCGTCGAGGTGCACGAACTCGCCGTCGTAGGTGACGTGCTCGTCGCCCAGCAGCGCCCGCACGGCTTCGACGATCTCGCGCATCGCCTTCAGCGGCTTGCGTCGGTCCACTCCCACCTTCGTGGCGAGGGGCTCCCACCACGCGCCGATCCCGAGGATGACCCGGCCGGGGGCGAGGTCGTCGAGGGTCGAGAACGTGGACGCGAGCCGGGCCGGGTTGCGCGTCCAGCAGTCGACGACGCCGGAGCCGATCTTGATCGTCTCGGTCGTGGCGGCGAATGCGGCCATGGGGACGACGGCCTCACGCACGAGGCGCGAGTCGGCCTGCCAGACGGCCTCGAAGCCCTTCTCCTCCGCGTATGCGGCGTACTCCATGGCGTCACGGATCGGGTGGGCGTCCTGCAGGTACAGAGCAACTCGCTTCACGGCATCTCCTCGAGTCGGGTGAACAGTCTCGCGGCCTGCTCGGTGGCGTGGGCGCGGATCTCGCCGGCGTCGACGCGTGTCGGTCGACCGTCGGCCCAGACGACCTCGTCGTCCACGGTGACTTCTGTGGGCGAGACGCCGGGGCTGAACGCGAGTCGCCACGGGTCCATCGGTTCGTAGGTCCAACGGACGCGGTCGGCGCGGGCGGCTGGCATGAGGTCCCAGCCGGTCGACAGCCACTCCCACGGCGCGTCCGGCGACGCGGTCACATCCACTTCGCGTAGCTTCACGTAGGCGAGGCGGAACTCCTCCAACATGTCGGCGCCGATCCCGTCGGTGCCGAGCGCGACGGGGTTGGTGAACCGCGTGGGGCGCGCGTAGCCGACCGAGTTGTTCATGTTGGAACGCGGGTTGTGCACGATGGTGCCCGCGATGCCGTGGTCGTCGGGGAGGCCGACGCCGTGGATGATCAGCCAGTCGTCGGTGGCGAGCCCGGCGAGTCGTTCGACGGCACCGGCGTCGTCGGGACCTTCGGCGACGTGGATGTGTACGCCGACGCCCAGTTCGGCGGCCAGGCCGGCCGCGGCCTCCAGGGTCTCGTCGGTGCAGGTGAACGCGGCGTGGACGCCCACGTAGCCGTGACCGCCGGCCCGCAGAAACCGCTCGTTCTCGGCGAGGCCGGCCTTCGCCCCGTCCGGTCCGTGCCGGTCGGTGACGCCGTACGCGCACGACACCCGCACGCCGACTTCTGCGCACGCGTCGGCGATGACGTCGAGGGATCCCTCGATCGCATTCGGCGACTCGTTGTGGTCGATGATCGCCGTGCACCCACGCTCCAGAGCCTCGAGCGCGCCGAGGCGGGCCGACGCCGCGAGGATGTCGAGGTCCAGGGCCCGGTCCAGGCGCCACCAGACGAGTTCGAGGATCTCGCCGAAACCCGCGGGTGTGCGCGGCGGGGCCGGCATACCCCGGGCGAGCGCCGAGTAGAGGTGGTGATGGGAGCAGACCAGGCCCGGGGTGGTGTCCGGGGGCAGGGCGCTCAGGTCCACGCCGAGGCCCGCTCGCGGTTGGCGTCGTTGGCCATGGGTAACTCGGTGCGCCACTGCCCGTCGTGGGCGGCGAGCGCCGCGGCCACTGCGCCCGCGGTGGGGACGAGGCCGATCTCGCCGACGCCCTTGATCCCGTAGGGCGAGTCCGGCTGGGCGGATTCCACGAGGATCACCTCGACCGGTGGCATGTCCTTGGGTCGGATGATGGCGAGCGCACGCAGGGTGTCGTTGGCAGGGCGCCCGGATTCGTCCACGGGGAAGCCCTCGGAGAGTGCGTAGCCCAGACCCATGTGGACCGATCCTTCGATCTGACCCTCGCACAGCAACGGGTTGACGGCCCGGCCGACGTCATGCGCGGCGACGACCTTCTCGATCTCACCGGTGTCGGGGTCCACGATGACGAGTTGCGCGGCGTAGCCGAACGTCGAGTGGATGATCGGGTTCTCGACGTCGTCGGACAACGAGTTGGTCCAGTCGACGCGGTACTCGCCCTCGTAGTCCACACCGATCTCACGACCACCCTCGATGGCGGCCTTGCATGCGGCGGCCACCGAACCTGCGCCCATGAGCGTGCCGCGGCTGCCGGTGGTCTGGCCGGCGCCGAGCTCACGGGTGGTGTCGACGACGACGCGGACCTTCTCGGCCGCGACGCCCAGTTCCTCCACGGCCACCTGCAGGGCCACGGTGTGCACGCCCTGGCCCATCTCGGTCCAGCAGTGACGGACCTCCACGGTGCCGTCGGCCTCGAAGCGCACGACCGCCTTGGCGATCTCCTTGAAGCCGTTGCCGAGCCCGGAGTTCTTGAGGCCGAGTCCGAGGCCGACGGGCTTGCCGGCGGCACGGGCCTCGTCATAGGCGGGCTTGATCGCATCCAGACAGGCCTGGGCGCCGAGGCACCCGTCGTCCATGATCTGGCCCGGCCCCCACACGACGCCGGGGCTGACGACGTTGCGGTTGCGCATCTCCCAGCCGGTGATGCCGACGGCCGCGGCGAGGCGGTCCATGACCCCTTCCATCGCGAACTGGGCCTGGTTGGCGCCGAAGCCGCGGAACGCGCCACCCACCGGGTTGTTGGTGCGGGCGGCGATCGCCTCGACGTCGATGTTCGCGACGACGTAGGGGCCCGAGACGTGCCCGGCCGCCCGTTCGAGGACCTTCATGCCGACCGACGCGTACGGGCCGGAGTCACCGATCATCCGTGCCCGCAGAGCGGTGAGCTTCCCGTCGGCGTCGCAGCCGGCGGACATCTCGATGCGGATCGGGTGGCGCTTGGTGTGGATGAGGAACGACTCTTCGCGGCTCAGCGTGCAGCGCACCGGCAGTTCGGTCAGGTACGCGGCCAGGGCCGTCTGCGCCTGGTTCGACATGTCCTCCTTGCCGCCGAAGGCCCCGCCGTTGGAGACGAGTTCCACGGTGATCTTCGAGGTGTCGATCCCGAGTACCGAGGCGATCTGGTTCCGGTCGTCCCACACGCCCTGGCCGCCCGAATAGACGTACAGACCGCCGCCGTCGGTGGGGACGGCCAGCGTGGACTCCGGTTCGAGGAAGGCGTGGTCGATGCGTTGGGTCTGGAAGGTCTCGGTGACCGTGTGGGTCGAGGACGCGAGCGCGGCGTCGAAGTCGCCACGGGCGTAGACGGAGCGGGACAACACGTTGCCGTCGAGTCCCCAGACGGCGTCCTCGGTGTCGTCGATGGCCCGCACCGGGTCGGTGATCGGGCGAAGGACGTCGTAGGTGACGTCGACGAGTTGCGCGGCGCGTCGTGCGGTCGGCCGGTCCTTCGCCACCACCACCGCGAGGACGTCGCCGAGATAGGAGGTGCGTCCGCCGACGGGGATCATCACCGGCCAGTCCGTGTGGATGAGGCCGACCCGCAACTCGCCCGGGATGTCGGCCGCAGTCAGGACGCGGACGACCCCGTCGACGGCTTCCGCTGCTGAGGTGTCGATGGCGACGACGTCGGCCCGGGCGTGCTCGGCGAGGGTGAGCGCTGCGTGCAGGCACCCGTCGGGGGTCATGTCGTCGATGTAGGGACGGAAACCCAGGGCGAGGTCACAGCCCTCGTAACGCATCCCCCGCGTGCCGATGCCGCCGGGGAGCTCCGGGCGGGCGAGGCCTGTGGGCCGGGCGAGTTCCTCCACGGCGTCGAGGATCTTCACGTAGCCGGTGCAGCGGCACAGGTGTCCGCCCAGGTGGCGGGACGCTTCCTCGCGGGTGAGCTCGTCGCCCTTCTTGTCGATCAGAGCCTTGGTGCGGATGACGATGCCCGGGGTGCAGAACCCGCACTGCAGAGCGCCGGTGGCGGCGAAGACCTCGGCGTAGCGCTCGCGTTCGAGAGGGTCCATCCCTTCGATCGTGGTGATGTTGGAGCCCTCGGTCTTGTCCAGGGAGGTCTGGCACGCGACGCGGGCCTTGCCGTCCACGAGCACGGCGCAGCATCCGCACTGGCCCGACGGCGAGCATCCGTCCTTGGGGGAGATGATGCGCAGTTCGTCCCGCAGCGCCGCGAGGAGGTGTTCGTGGCCGTCGGCGACAGTGACCGACCGCCCGTTCAAGGTGAAGGTGGTCATGGGAGGAGCATAAGCGAACCCCTGCCCACCCTCGGCGGCGAGACACGATGGATCATGTGAACAACGTCTCACGGGTCGCTGACGAGCCGCCGGGAATCGAGCTGCGTCGACGACTCGCCTCGGGTCGTCTCTGTCGTGGCTTCCCCGGCGTTCTCGTCGCTCGAAGTGGAGCTAATGGCACTCAGTTCAGGTGAGGCTGAGCGCCTGTTCATGGAGGACGTCCGGAGCAAGGTCAGCGCCGTTCGGCCACACGATGGTGCCGAGCTCGCGGTCGACGGAGACCTTTGCGAAGTACTCGACGTCCCGCAGTGGCTCGAACATGGGGCCTCGCGGCGCCGTGAACCGGTCAGAGAGATCGACGTCGGCGGTTAGGCCGTCGGCGAATGTCAGCCGAAGGCGATATCCGCCGAGGTGTTCGACGGCAGTGATCTCATAGGGAGTCATGGCAGTGGGTCAATGCTAACCAGCGGTTCGTCGCGCTCGGCGCGCTCCCAGTCGGCCACGAGTTCGGCCCGGTGCAATGCTGTCGACTCCCTTACGAGGTTGAGGGCGCGGCGCGGTAGCTCGCCGTGCAGCACTTCGCTGGTCACGATCTCAATCTGAGCCTCATGCGCTCCGTACTTCGCGTGGAAGTGTGGAGGCGGGTGATCGTCGAAGTACATCGCGATCACGATCCCGTAGAACGCTGATATTCGGGGCACGGTTCGAACGTACTCACGGGGTCCGACACCGACGGGAGAGCTCCTCCGGAGCGCCCGCGGTCGGGTCGAGCGACCCGAAACCTGAACAGCGCTGCTACCAGCCGGAACGTTGCCTTAAGCGCAACGCCGTGGACCGTGAGGGACGGCTTTCACACCCCGGTTCGAATCTGGACTATCTGTTGAATCTGCTGGTTCTACTGCGTGACCTGCAGAAACTCACTCTCGCTGGGCCAAAGGGTCGTCGATGTCATAGATCGACCGGACGACTTCTTTGGCGTGCCAGGCCATGCGGACTTCGCCGCGGGGATCGCCCGCGTCCAACAGGCCCACGAGCTTCGAGCGGCCTCGGTCGTCGAGGCGTTCGTCGGCCTTGGTCA
>JAVJTC010000034.1 GCA_040219085.1 Acidimicrobiales bacterium | reverse complement strand
GCACATGCGCGTAGCATCGGTCTCCACAGGGGCTCTCCGGCTCGGCTGGCGTCAGACACCACCGATTCTGTTGAGCCCCTGTCCCGCGCACAGGGACCCTCACCCCTCAGCCACTACCCCCCGCAGGAATCCGAAGCGCCGGCAAACGTCGGCGAGCTTGTGCAGCGGGCCGCCGAGATCGGTGGCGGCCTGGAGGTGGAGGCCTACGGGGACCTCTCGCCCGACCTGACGGAAGGGCTCTCGGCCGTGGGAGCGACCCGCTTCAGCTTCTTCGACGGCATCTGACCCGGCCCGTCCTCAGTACTGCCTCCCCGACGACGTCTGCACAGCGATGTTCCGCCCCCAGGTATTCGAGGCTCCTCCTTCGGGGTGGGCCGGTCCACATGTGCGCCAGAGAGCAGATGGGATCCCTCCCCTGCACACCCCCGTTCGCACCGTCGTCGGTCCCTCGAGCCGGATCTCTCATGGCGGACCGGCCTGCAACGGCCTAGCGTCATCCTGCTGAGTTGTCGCTGACTTCGCCCATGAGGATTGACGGTTCCCTCCCGGGCGCACGGTCGAGAAGCGACAGGCGGAAGAGCCGAGCTACGGTGATGAACACACCATCCGAATTCCAGTTGATACATACCAGGTTCAGGGGGTCGTGACTCATGTGCACAGAAGTACCCGTCGAGATGCGAGCAGGAAATGGTGAGTGATTCCGATTCTGCGATGAGTGCCGACGCAAGCCAGATGGCCGACAGGCTGGCGATCCTTGAAGTCGAAGGAGCGTACGCACGTTTAAGCGACAGCGGCGAGGGCGACGCATGGGCAGATCTCTTCACACCTGACGGTGTCTACCAGGGAATCGACTTACCCGGCATGCCCGACACAACTGCTCCAATTCGTGGTCGTGCTGCATTGGCTCAAGTCGTCAACGACTTCGGCCACCCTTATACACACCGCCTCCATACGCCGCAGATCACCCTATTGGGTGATCGCGCCACGGCAAGAACGCATTTCGAGTTCGAAAGCAGTCGTATCGATGAGTTCGGCAACTTTCACGAAACATCCATGACCGGCTTCTATCATGTCGATCTGGAAAAGGGCGAAGAGGGATGGAAGATTCGCAATCGAGTGACCGTTCCGTTTTCGATCTCGACCAAGTCGACAAGCGGACATAAGAATCACGAGATCCCGGGGCCAGGGAACTGACGCCGCTCATTCACGAGGGCGGGGGTGGCTGCGTCTGATCGGTTCGTTCCGTGTCGAGGGTGCCCGCCTCGCCTCTGGGTGACCACGGCCTGTCGCTGGGTTGTGTCGTCGCGTCGACCGTTGCTGGTGTCGGCGGACCACCCGCATCACGCGTCAACAACGTCTGTTGCTCCTACACCTAGACCTGCCCGCTTAGAGCTACGATCTCGGAATGGACCCAGACGTCACCGAGGACAGCTACCAGCCGCCCGAGATCAGCGACATCGAAACCGCCGACGACAGCGAGTTCGCAGTCACTCCCGGCAACAACGGCTCTCAGATCCCGCGCAACTAGCCGACCGGCCGGCCACCTACCGGTGGCCGTTCAACCTCGCGCCTGCGGATCGGTCACCATCAGCAGCGGCGTCGTGGATCTGAGTCGCACAACTCCGCCCGATGATCACATGGCGCGGCGGCGCCTCTGATAACGGATCCAGGCTCGTAGATGGGCCACCCGGCGGACGAGTCGCTTGTCCGCGGCGGCGGTTGCGGCTGCGAGGCGGCGGGCGCGTCGATCGTTCGAGTCGAGGACTGCGAGTTCGTAGCTGAAGCGCATCTCGGAGTCGAAGTCGGTGCCGATGTCGCCGTTCACCAGGGCTTCGAGATCGTAGATCTCGAACGGCACGGTCTCGCCGGTGACAGCAAAGGTCTGGCCGTCGGGCGCGATGGCGATGCCTTTCGGTCCGCCTTCCTCGCGATTCGGCGCGCTGGCGACGGCTTCGTCGGTGGTGACCCGCAGCGACCGTTTCGGGAAAAGCGCTCCGCTCCACGTGGCGCCGGGTCGCTCATAGAGATGAACGAACGCTCCGCCGGCATCAGCGACCAACAGAAAACGTCCGCCCGGCGTGAAGAAGAGACCATGCGGATAGTGACTGCCGCGAAGGATCGCCTGAGGCCCGTCGTCGCCGCCATGAAGACGGAGACGGTCGTAGATCAACACGATGTGGTGGAAGTGGTTGCTGACGGCGAGGCAGGACCCGTCAACAGCAGCGCCATCGGGCACGTCGAGGCCGCTCTTGACGAGGACGTCGTCCGCGACGACCTGCGCGGACCCGGCTGAGAGCGTGATCCGGTGCGCGGTGACCTGATGTCGCCGGTTGTCACACACGATCAGTTCGAGCGTCTGATCCGGGAGCCGGTTCACGACGACAGAACCGGGGCTCGAGACCTTCGACAGTTCACCTCCGGTCACATCCAGTCGGACGATCCGGCTCCCCGCTTCGCTCGAGCCCGTGTCCGGGAGTCGGAAGAGCTCGACGTCACCGCTGCGGTTCGCGACGGCCAACACGTCCTCGTCGACGAACGCCAGCCCGTGAGGCCGAATCAGTTCAGGCGAGTGGAACTCACGGACCTGACTGGAGACCCATCTCGGGGGGTGACCGCAGCGGTCGAAGTCGACTACCCCGATCGAATTGCGTGCGAAGGCGGCAACGGCGAGTCGCCGCCCCGCCGGTGAAAAGGCGACGTCCTCGGTGCGACCCAGGCCCGCCACGAACTGCCGCGCGATGACATCGACGACACAGCCGTCGCTGTCGGCTCCGAGAGTCTCCGCGCGATCTTCCACTCCCGCAGGATAGAGCGGCGGCTCCTACGGGAACCGCTGATCGAACGGTCCCTCTGGTGTGCGCCGCGCCCGCATCGACGGCCACCCCACCTTCAGCATGCGCGACCGCTGAACGAATGGCGACGGTCTCCAGCCAGCAGCACCTCGTAGGCACCAAGCATGTCGCGCGCCACGTCTGACCATGTCGGCACCAGGTTGTCTGGACCCACGGCATCCGGATCGGCACGCTCCCGGAGGATCGCCTCGGCGATGTGCGCCGGGTTCGCGGGAAGTGGAAAGAGTGACGCGTAGGTCACGCCCAACGCTTCGACGATCTCGCGGTGCGGCGCGATGTCGGAGACGACCGGAGTGCACCCGTTCGCCACCGCCTTCATCACCGCGATACCGAACGACTCCTGCGCCGAGGCCGAGACGAAGTGGCTCGCACTCCGATACAGCTGTGCGAGCTCGTCCTCACCGACACGCCCGCGCAGCGTCGACTTCACGTCGAGTCCGAGCCGTTCGCAGAGCTCCTCGAACTCACGCCGGTCACGACCGTCACCGACGATCACCCAGTCCGCAACACCACTCGAGAGGGCGGCGGCCCGAAGAACGGCTTCGATTCCCTTCTCGCGGACCAGCCTCGCGACGGCGAGAACGAGCGGCCGTTCCGGCGGCGGACCGGTTCGCGCCGGCGGTAGGCGAGCGATCCCGGGCCTGACCACACACTCCGAACGCGGCGCCCGGAGACCACGGATCAGGGTCCGCTCGGCATCCGACACAGACGCAACGAGATCCACACGCCCCAACAGCAGACGCAGTTGCTGACGGTGACGCCACCTCGACCTGCCCATCACGTGCTCGGGATGGAGATAGAAGGTCGCCACCAACGGAGCCCGCGTCGCTGCGGCAATCCAGGTTCCCGAGAAGAACGGCTGGTGCACATGGACGATGTCCACTGTCCTCGCTGAACGTCGTATCGAACGTCCGATTCCGATCGGAATGGAGTACCGACCCACCACCTTCCGCTTCGGATGCCACCGCACGGGAACGTCCCCGACAGGCCAAGCAGGCAGATGCCCGGGGTCACCGCTGCCACCGCACAGGATCTCCACGTCGACTCCCAGCTCCGACAGACCCGACGCCAAGCCCGCGACGTGTTCCTCCACTCCCCCGAGCCACTGCAGACTATGGACGACGTGTACGACCCGCATCACTCACCTCGCGCGACACCGAGGCCATGGGGCACCGGGATTGCCCCGCATTCTGCCCTCTCCCGCGGCCACGGCCGGGACGCTCCCACTCAGCGGTGATCGGCACTCGCAGGGCTCAGGGCCTGATCGCATTGACCGTTCCCTCGGCCGAGAGCAGGTACACGACGTCCTCGCCCACGACGGCCGAGACGACCTCGATGGGGACCACGAGCTGTTCCGTGCCGACGACCCCGGCCGACTCGACCGCAATCACCGCCACCTGCGAGCCCCCGTTGCCGTCGGGGGTCCAACCGACGACAGTGCCGTCCGGCGACGGGACGAACCCGTCGAGATCGCAGCGCTGCGGATCCACCAGGCTGACGCGATCCTCGGTGACATCGACCGCGAGGCTCACACCACATGCGCCCGTCAGCAGGAATCCGTCCCCATCCCTGTCGACGATGCCGACGACTGCGCCGGTGGCGACGAGATCAGCCGGGAGGGCCGACACGTCGTCCTGGGTCAGCGTCGACCGGGCCAGCACGGCTGCGAGATCGTCGACGACGAGACCCGTCGTACGGTCGACCGCCACGATGTCATCCGCTGTGCGGACCCACACCGCCGACGCTGTCGCCGTCACGACTCCGGTCGCCTCCACCCCGGTTGTGACGACATCATCGACACACCCGCCCTCGACCCCGAGCAACTGAGTCCCACCCTCGACCCGCGTGACCATCCAGAGCCCATCCGGTGCGATCACGTCGGCGCCCACCAGCGACACCTGCACGTCCCACGTGCCCACTGAGCCATCGACGGGGTTCACCCATCCGAGCCCCTGGTCGGCGACGGTGATGAGGAGACCGAACAGCGCCACCGGCGACGCAACCACCGCGGGGTCGACGACATCGTCGGCGAGTTCCACGGACTGGCCGGGCAGCACCACCGGCGGGCGGGCGGGGGGCGGCTCGTCCAGGCAGCCCTGCACGACGCCGACGGCACGCGTCGATGGCGCCGGAAGACGCCAGAGGGTGCCGTCCCCGGCGACCACCCAGGCCCCGAGCGAGTCGGGGTCCACGTGCACGACGTCGAAGGGAAGAGCGAAGTACCCGATGGTGATCCCGGACATGTCGAACCACCAGCCCTGCGACGGGTCCTCGGCATCACCGAAGTCGTCCGACGCCACGATCACGTCACCGTCGGCCCCCCACCGGTCGCCGCACTGGTCGCCGTCACCGAGCCGCCCCTCGTAGGGCGGGTCGATCCCGTTGCCCGGCAGGGCGGAGACATCGCCGCAGAAGCCGATCTGGGCGAGATCGCCGCCGATGGCGGTGGTGATCTCCCAGTTCGACACGTCCTCCTCGACGACGTCGAGGAACTCGCCGTCCGGGTACGACCGCAGGTGCAGGTCTCCCGAGTCCACTTCGCCAGCCCAGAGGTTCGCGCCGTCCACAAGGATCGGCTCGAGGGCGGCGTCCGACTCGAATCGGGTGACCTCGCAGCCCGTCGTCGAGTCGACCTCGATCACGGTGTGGGTCCCGGTCGTGTCGTCGCCGACGGTGAGCCACCACGACCCGGGGGCCGTGAACGACGCACCCACGAGCGTGCCGCCAGGCCGGACCCCCGACACTTCGACCTCGCTGGCGATCCCGGTGGAGAGATCCACCCGCGCGGCCACGCCGTCGACAATGCCGAGCAACGTGGCGCCGGCGACCACGAGGTCCTCGTCGCGTGGCAGCTCCCCTCTCCACACGGACGTGTCGATCGTGGCGATCTCCGTGAGCTCGACCACCTCCGGCGGCGGAGGCGCGTCCGTCGGAGCTAGGGCGTCGACGCAGAGCACCTCGTCTCCGTCAGCCTCCACGTCCCCGGACGGCTCCGGCGTCGGGTCGGGCGTCGACTCCGGCGTGGGGGTCATGTCGTCTGCCGTGGCAGTCGGCGTGATGCCGTCGCCCGATGCCGACCCGTCGTCCCCGCCGGAACAGGCCCCCGCGCCGAGCAGCGCGAAGACCACGGCGGCGCCAGCGGCTATTCGGTGTCTGTTCATCATCAGGGTCCTCCGCCTCGTCCCGGCGAGTGTCGTATCCCGCAGCGTCCCTCGTCCAACTGCCCCGGCACGCGGTGACGAAGAAACCCAGTCACCGGCCCGACCCGGTGCCCGGTCGCCGCAGCTCGCTAACCGCTATGGGCGCACTTCTGAGCGATGGCGATGTTCGGCCAGAAGTGGAGGAACCGCACGTCGCCGCGGAGCATGTCCATCCGGAAGAGAATCTCTTCGAACCGCCGGCTGAGGTCATCGCGTTGCTGGGCAGGGTCGACACCCCGGGCCACATTCATCGCGAGCTCGCCATCCATGAACGCCTCCTGATCCGCCACCTGGCTGTAGTCCATCCAGGACATGCCCAGGTCCTCGATGATGTAGAAGCCGCCAGGCTTCACATGCCTGAAGAGGATCCTCTCCGACGCCAGCGTCAACGCGTTGATGTGGCTGCAGTCGTCGAGCACGATGTCGAATCCGCCGACCGATTCGGCCAGCTCGTCGAGACCGGGCTCGTCGTCCTGGGAGAGGATGTGAACGGCGATCCGCTCGCTCTCGTGTGCGGCGCACGCCGGGTTCAGGTCCACGCCGTGGACTTGCCCCAGCGGGAAGTACTCGCGCCACATGCGAAGCGACGCGCCGGTCTTGACACCGAGCTCGAGCAGCGTGACCGGCGCCTCCCGCAGATGCGAGAGGTACCGGTCATAGATGTGCAGGTAGCTCTCGCCGCGGAACGAGTGATCGTCATCGCACTTGTCGGTCCCGTGTCGCCTCCCGATCTCGTGAAGGTTCACCCGACACCCGCCTGGGTCCCGAGGGCGTCGGCGAACGCCATACCCATCGCCCCGGCACCGACGGCGGGGACGCCCGTCCCGAACGTGCGCATCAGACGACGTCGGCGGTGTCGACGGTGCCGGTTCCGGCGGACACGAGGACCTTTCCGTGGGCGTGAGGCGACAGGAGCTCGTCGCACACCGTCGGGACGTCGTCCAGGCCGACCACGCCGGTGGTGATCGCAGCGACGTCGAGAATGCCCTCGGCGATCTGGTGGACCGTGGCCGCGAACTCGCCACGGGTGTACCCCGCGACGAACCTCATGGTCAGCTCGGAGCGGAACGCCCTGAGAGGTGAGATGACATCGGGTTCGCAGCACATTCCGGCGACGACCAACTCGGCGCGCCGTGGTGCCATCGCGATGGCGGCATCGATCATCCCGGGGACTCCCGCGGCCTCGAAGATCAGCACCCGCTGGCCGCGTTCGGCGAATCGGTGCCACACGGCGACCGGCTCCTCGGCTCCGGGGTCGACGCTGTGATGCGCGCCGACCCGTTCGGCCATCGCCCGACGCCCCGCTGCGGGTTCGCTGACCACGATCGGCGCGACGCCACGAGCCGCCAGCGAGGCCACGATCATCAACCCGACCGGACCGGCCCCCAATACGATCGCACCGTCCCCCGGACCCGCCCCGGCTGCCCCGACGGCATGCTCGCCGACCGCGGCAGGTTCGGTCAGCGCCGCGACCCGCGGATCGAGCCCGTTCGGCACCCTGGTCGCCAGGTCGGCGGAGATCACCATCCGCTCGGCGAATCCTCCGGGATAGACGTTGGACCATCCGAGCCCGTGGCCGCCCCGTGCGTCGATCATCGTCGGCAGCGACACCACCAGATCACCCGGCACGAAGCCCTCCACATCGGGGCCGCACTCGAGGACCTCGGCACAGAACTCGTGGCCGAGGATCACGTCGTCGGCGAAGTCGGCCACGACCGGCTCGACCCGCCGCGGCGGCTCCGACGGCGGGCGCTCTGCGAACGCGCGTGGAATGAGGTCGCCGTGACGGATCGCGTGCAGGTCGCTGCCGCAGATTCCACACGCGCGGACCGCACACAGCATCAGACCGGCGGCCGCACGTGGCTCGGGGACGTCGTCGACCACCAACTCGCCCTGCCGCAACACCACAGCTCTCACCCGGTCGGCCTCCCCCGGACGTCGTCCCGGCTCACGCCTCCAGGAGTCCCCGTAGATACGCGGCCTGGCCGACGTGTTGGAGGTTGTCGTCCGCGATGCTCACGAGTCGCACGCCCATCGTCACAGGCGGGTCCCACCCGTGATCGACGATCCGGTCCAGGTCGCCCGGCGTCACCTCTCCGATCATCTGGCAGGTCCGTTCGAACACGGCGTCGAGATAGGCGACGAGCACAGTCGGCTCGTCAGGACTGACGGCAGCGACGTCGGCGGCGCTGTGGCCGTACCCGATGTCGGACGGGTCGGGCTCGAGGCCGAACCGGGACGCCCACCCCCCGCCGACCCAGATCTGGTCGACGTCGAACATCTCGGACATGTGGTGGTCCTGCACTCTCGCAATGTGCCAGATGAGCCAGGCGATGCTGTTCGTACCCGGAGCCGGCAGGTGGTTCAGCTGCTCGAGGTCGAGACCGTCGACGGCCTGGCGCGCGAGCGGCGGCACACGTCCGTACAGCTCCACGAGAACCTCAGCGACATCCACGCCCCGATTGAACCACGGCCCACGGTCGGGTGTGGCCACGCTTTCGTCCAACTGCCCGCGGCTGAAGATCGCAGCGCCTAGGGAGTCGTCGGGACGTCCTTCGACGGGACGGCAGCATCGGCGACGGCTGCGGGCCGGGCGCCGGGAACGGTACGAGCGTCGTCGTGCCCGCGACCAGCGCGACACCGACGCCCATCATCGGCGAGAACCGCGTCGTCAGTGGCTTCGACATCACCGTGTACAGGACCCAGGACGCCGGTGTGACCAGAGCGAGCGCCCCCCACGGGTTGTGCACGGTGATCTCGGTGTCGGCGCGGCCGGCCAGCACGACGGCCGACGTTGAAGACAAGAGAGGCGTGCAGACGGAACGAGGACAACTCTGGCGACGCCAACGGGGATCGACCAGTGCGTGCTCGTGAGCGACGCCGGCCCACGCCCCACTGATCACCCACACGCCGTGGCTAGAGGGAGAAGCCCGACGCGAACAGGTCGACGCAGGCGTCGACGACCTCGCGATCGAAGAGCCGGTCGCTCTCGTCGACCACTATCGCCAGCGCTTCATCGATGGGTCTCGCCGGACGGTACGGACGCTGCGAGACGATCGTCTCGACGGTGTCGGCCACGGCGAGGATCCGGGCTTCGAGACAGATCTCGTGACCACGGAGCCCGTCGGGGTAGCCGGACCCGTCGAGGCGCTCGTGGTGTTGCAGGATCATCGTCGCCACGGGCCACGGGAACTCGATGTCGGAGACGATGTCGTGTCCGGCGCGGGGATGTCGACTGACGATGGCGCACTCGGCAGCGTCGAGCGCTGCCGGCTTCAACAGGATCTCCGCAGGCGTCGCGACCTTGCCGATGTCGTGCAGCGCCGCGCCGACCCCGAGCCCCTCACACGTCGACTCGTCGAGGCCGAGCTGACGTCCGATCGCCTCCGACAGGAGTGCGACCCGTCGCTGGTGGCCCGCCGTGTAGGCGTCGCGGACTTCGAGTGCCGCCCCGATCGACCCGACCACGGCGAAGAGCAGCGCGCGGTACCCCTCCTCGGCCTGCTCGGCGGCCTCGGTCGCATCGACCCACCGGGTGATGTCCTGCACGGTGCCGAAGAAGTACTCAGGCCGGCCGAGATGATCACGGACCAACTCGACGTGCAGATCGGCCCACCTGGTCGTTCCGTCGGGACGCCGGTACCGCTTCCTCGTTTCGAAGCGGTCAGGAGCCTCGTCGCAGAGCATGTCGGCGAATGGTGTCCGACGGGCGGCGTCCTCGGGAAACATGAACTCGGCCGGTGAACAGCCAACGACCTCGGCGCGGTCCCGCCCCACGATCTGGCAGAACGCATCGTTCGCCTCGGTGATCCAGCCGTCGAGGTGAACGAACGCCCACCCGTGGGGGGCCGACTCGAAGCCCCGCTGGAATCTACGCTGCAGTGCCACATGGTCGGACAGGTCCGCCGAGATCCCCACGTAGAAGTCGTGGTGCCCGGTTTCTTCGTCCGACACGGGGCTGACCGTCAACAACGCCGGGAACTCCACGCCGGACCTGTCCCGGAGGTAGGTGTGCCCGGACCACTGCCTTCCCGCATCGAGATCATCCTCGAAGCATCCGACGTCGCTCGGTGACATCGCCGGGAGAATCTCCGACGTCGGTACGTCGAGCACGTCTGATGCCGCCCAGCCGTGCACCGCGCTTGCGGCGCGGTTGGCGTACAGGATCCGTCGATCGGCGTCGACGACGACAACGGGCTGGCCGATCACGTCCAGGACCCGCCGGTGGAAATCGTCGTCGCGTGTCGTCATGGCCGCCTCCTGTCCGAGTGAGATCGGCCATTCCGCTCAGATCATGAGAAAGGGTCAAGGCACGGTGCCGGTCCCGACCAGCGCCGGAGCAGCGAACGACACCGACCCGTCGGCCTCGACGAACGGTGTCATCTCGGCACGGGCGGCCCGAAGGAGCCGCGCCTCACCGTCGTCGTCGATCAGCTCGGCGAGGGTCCATCCGCGAACGTCGGTGTGGACCCAGTCCTCGATCGAAGCGAAGCGGGCGGTCCCCTCGATGCGGGTGACGTCCACGTCCACCAGCGCTGTCTCGAGGAGCGTCCGGAGCGTCTTGGCCGTGCCGAGGATGAACGGCGCCCGCAGGGCGCTGGCCGCGTCCTCACCGAAGAGGCGCTCCAGGAGGTCGACCATCGCGGCGTACCCGGGGCTCTCCGCCACCGGCGACCACACCGCGACGCCGACGCGCCCGCCCGCGGCGACCACCCGCGCGATCTCGCCGAGGGAGCGCTGGCGGTCGCGGAAAAACATCAGCGCGAACTGACAGACGGCGCGATCGAACGAGCCGTCGTCGAAAGGCAGCGCCTCGGCGAAACCGTCTCTCCAGGTCAGGTCGGGTGAGGTGCGTCGGGCGACATCGAGCATGCCCGGGTTGGGGTCGAGGCCGGTCACCGCGCCGTCCGGTCCGACCCGCCGGGCGGCTGTCCGGGCAACGATCCCGGTGCCACAACCGACGTCGAGGACCCGATGTCCGTGCTCGACGCCAGTCGCGTCGAGGAGAGGTTCGGCGAACTGGCCGAACAGTGCCGGTACGAAGAAGTTCTCGTACACCTCCGCCGCGGCGGCGACGACCTGGCCGTGCTGTGAATCTGTCATGTCGTCATGATCCGCCACCCATCGCCGGCGTAAAGTACCGATATCGAACTCCGCCACCGACGGAGGTCACATGCGGACCTACGGCCAGTACTGTCCCATCGCCAGGACAGCCGAGATCCTGGCCGAGCGCTGGACGCCCCTGATCGTGCGGAACCTGCTATTCGGCGCGGAGACGTTCTCGGCCATCGCCGGTGGTGTGCCGGCGATGTCGCGATCGACCCTCGTCGCCCGACTACGCGAGCTCGAGCGGGCCGGTGTGATCGAGACCAGGCCCAAGCCGACCGGTCGCGGTTCGCTCTATTCGCTCACCGACGGCGGTCGGGACCTCGCGGACACCATCTACGCCATGGCCTCCTGGGGTGAACGCTGGGTGGAGATCGAACCCCGACACTGCGACCCCGGCTTCGCCCTATGGGCCTGGTGCCGCGTCCAACTCGACCGGGACGTACTGCCCGAGAACCGGGTGGTGGTCGCCTTCCGCTTCCCCGAGGAACGCCGCGGCGAGCGCGACTACTGGCTCCTCGTCCAGAACCGATCGGCCGAGGTCTGCCACAGCGACCCCGGCGGTGACCCCGGGCTGTGGGTCGAGTCATCGTCTCAGGCATTCGTCGACTGGCACCGCGGTGCCCGGTCCTGGCGTGACGTCACGAGTTCGGGCGACATCCGGGTGCACGGCAGCAGCGATCTCGCGCGGTCCTTCCCCCGCTGGAACCTGCACGAACCACACCCCGGCTGAACCACATCGGTGCACGGCCGGCCGCGACGCCCAGCTGCGTGAGACCGGACGTGCCCGGAGTGAACCGGTAGCCTGCCCTCATCGTGGGCGTGGCGGGTACAGGAGACGACAGCTGATGCGGGTCGGCGTGCCCGCAGAGCCGACCGAAGCCGAAAAGCGGGTCGCGCTGACCCCTGACGGCGCTCGCACGCTCGTCGGCAAGGGCCACACCGTCGTCGTGGAGAACGGTGCCGGTCACCGCGCCGGCTTCGACGACGCCGCCTATGACGACGCCGGAGCCGCGGTGGGCTCCCGGGCAGAGAGCCTCGATGTCGACCTCGTGGTGGGCGTCACCGGCGACGCACGGGATCTCACCGGCGGCGCCGAGGGCCGCCTCCACATCGCCCTGTTCGATCCCCTCTGGGACCCGACGACGACCGTCGCGCTGGCCGAGGCCGGCGCCGACGTCATGGCCCTGGAACTCGTCCCCCGCACCACGCGGGCCCAGAACATGGACGTGCTCTCGTCGATGGCAACCGTCGCCGGCTACGAAGCAGTCCTGTTGGCGGCCCGACGCCTCCCCCGGCTCTTTCCCATGCTCATGACCGCCGCCGGAACGGTCCCACCCGCGAAGGTGCTGGTACTCGGTGCCGGCGTCGCCGGCCTCCAGGCGATTGCAACGGCCCGGCGCCTCGGCGCCGTCGTCTCCGCCTACGACGTCCGCCCGGCCGCCGCCGAGCAGATCGCCTCCCTGGGTGCCCGCGTCGTCGAGATCAGCGACGACACCAGCGAGACCGAAGGCGTCGGCGGCTACGCCCGGGAACAGACCGAGGAGGACAACCGGCGGCGCCGTGAACTGCTCGCCCCACACGTGGCGGGCGTCGACGTCCTCATCACCACCGCGGCCATACCCGGGCGACCCAGCCCGCTACTCGTCACGACAGACATGGTCACCGCGATGACGGCAGGCTCGGTGGTGGTCGACCTCGCGGCGGCGCGGGGCGGCAACTGCGGACCGACCGTCGCCGACGCCGAAATCGTCGAGGGCGGCGTCAGCGTTCTCGGGCCGACCCGGCTCGAATCCGGCGCTGCCACGACCGCGAGCCGGATGCTCAGCACCAACCTCGTCAACCTCCTCGGCCACCTCGCACCCGACGGCTCCCTTCAACTCGACCGGGCAGACCCCATCGTCGAGGCGATGCTCGTAGCCACAGGCGGGTCCGTCGTCGACGAACGGGTGGCCGCCGCGGCCGCCGAGCACCCACGGAGCCGCTGATGCCCTTCCTCGTCGCCCTCACCCTCTTCGTCATCGCCGGGTTCCTCGGCGTGGAGCTGATCACCAAGGTCCCGCCCACGCTGCACACCCCGCTCATGTCCGGCTCGAACGCGATCTCGGGCATCACCCTCGTCGGCGCCCTCGTGGCGGCGGGCACCGACCACACGACGCTCACGACCGTGCTCGGCTTCGTGGCGGTGACTCTCGCCGTGGTCAACGTGGTCGGCGGGTTCCTCGTGACCGACCGGATGCTGAAGATGTTCTCGTCGCGACGACGCCCCGGAGGCGACGAGCGAGACGACCGGCAGGGGCGGTCCTGACGTTGGACGACCTCACGCTCGGCGGCTATCTGCTCGCCGCCATCCTCTTCGTCGGCGGCCTGAAGCTCCTTGCCCGACCGCGCACCGCCGTGCGGGGCAACCAACTCGGCGCGACGGGAATGCTCGTCGCGGTCGTCGTCACGCTGACCGACGACGCGATCATCACGTGGCCGTGGCTCGTCGCCGGAGTGATCGTCGGGACCGTCGTCGGCGTCCCGCTCGCCCTGCGGGTCCGCATGACCGCCATGCCCGAACTGGTCGCCCTCTTCAACGGCTTCGGCGGGGCCGCGTCGGTTCTTGTCGCGGTCGCCTCGTTCACCGAGGTCATCGATCTCGGGGGCGACGACAGCCAGGTCAAGGGTGCCACCGTGATGACGGTCCTCATCGGATCGGTGACCTTCACCGGCAGCCTCGTGGCGGTCGGCAAGTTGCGGGAGGCCCTCCGTTTCGGCGGGGTACCCGGGAACCGGGTGGTCCTCGCCGCCGCCGTCGTGGCCTCCGGCGTGTTGTGCGGCGGTGTCGTCGCCGATCCCGAGACCGACGCGTGGCTGTGGGCGCTCGTCGCCGTCGGCGCGGTCATCGGCATCCTGGGGACGGCACCCATCGGCGGTGCCGACATGCCGGTCGTGATCGCACTGCTGAACTCGCTGTCGGGCGTCGCCGCAGCGGCGGCGGGGTTCGCCCTCGACAACACCGTGCTCATCGTCGCCGGCGCCCTCGTCGGGGCGAGCGGGCTCGTACTGACCCGGATCATGTGTGCCGGGATGAACAGGTCGCTGCTCGACGTGCTGGCGGGCGGCGGCGGTGGCGGTGGAGCTGTGGCCGACGCCGACGACGTCTACGGCGGCCACATCCGCAGCACCGACGCCACCGAGGTGGCACTGATGCTCGAGACCGCCGGCAGGGTGGTGATCGTCCCCGGCTACGGGCTCGCCGTCGCCCAGGCCCAACATGCGGTGCGTGACCTCACCGCCAAGCTGACCGGGCAGGGCACCGAGGTGTTGTTCGGGATCCACCCGGTGGCGGGACGAATGCCCGGCCACATGAACGTCCTGCTCGCCGAGGCCGAGGTCCCCTACGAGCAGCTCCTGGAGATGGACGACGTCAACCCGCTCCTCGACCAGACCGACGTCGCCATCGTGCTCGGCGCCAACGACGTCGTGAACCCGATCGCCCGCACCGACCCCGACAGCGCGATCGCCGGAATGCCGATCATCGACGTCGGTCGCGCCCGGGTCGTCATCGTCATCAAGCGATCGCTCAGCCCCGGCTTCGCCGGCATCCCCAATCCGCTGTTCGCCGCGGACAACACGCTCATGTTGTTCGGCGACGGACGCGAGGTCGTCCAGGATCTCAACCGGGCGATCGCTGAGATCTGAACCCCGTCAGCGGGGGTCGCGCCACATCGCAGTGACCGTCGGGGCACCCTTTCCCACCACGATCTCACCCGTCACCTCGAATCCGTGTCGGGCGTAGAACGGAATGTTCATGGGGTTGGAGCTCTCGAGGTACGCCGGCATGCCCTCGGTGTCGCAGCGGTCCAACATGGGACCGAGCACCGCTGACCCGACGCCCCTGCTCTGCATGTCCCGCCTCGTACCCAACGCCTCGAGGAAGTAGTGCTCCTCGGTCGGGTGCACCTTCTCGACGGCGTTGAAGGCGCCGATCATCCGGGGGGTCTTCGTGCCGAAGGCCCGCACCATCGCCGGCAACGCCCGCAACATGTCGCCGTTGGTCATCTTCCACTGGTTCGGGTGCTTCCAGACCGCCGCTCCCGCCCCGTCATCGCTCGTGAAGACGAGGTGGTCGCTTCGGGAAAGCTCGAGCCCGGCCAGCTTGCCGAAGACGAGGCGCAGCTTCGCCTCGATGGAGTCGCCGGGAGCCGCTCCGGCGATCCACCTGAACAGGGGATCGTCCGCGAACGCACTCCCGAGTGCTTCAGCCAGCTTCGCGTTGTCCGTGGTAGTCGCCTGCCGGATCGTCGTCATCGAAGATGTCTAGCCGATCGACGGCAGCGGCGGGGAGGTGGCTATCCGGCCACCGCCGCGCTGCGCTGGCCCAGCTCGTTGTCGATCATCAGCAGGCCGTAGCCGTCGTCGGCGACCATCCGCAGCTTGGCGATGATCCCACCGAGGTTTCCCTCTTCCTCCACCTGCTCGTTGACGAACCACTGGAGCAGGTTGTAGGTGGCGTGGTCCTTCTCCCGCAACGCGTGATCGCTGAGGTCGTTGAGGCGGGCGGTCTGCTCGTGCTCGTGTTCGAGCGCCGCCTCGAAGACGCCCAGGAGCGAGCCGAAGCCGCTGGCCGGCTCCCCGATGTCGGCGAGGACCACCTGCACACCCTGCCCGATCAGGTAGTCGTACACCTTCGCGGCGTGCAGCTGCTCCTCCTCGTGCTGGTGCTTGAACCACGACGCGGCGCCGTTGAAGTCCGAGTGGCTGCAGTAGGCGGACATCGAAAGGTACAGATAGGCCGACCCGAACTCCCGGTTCAACTGCTCGGACAGCGCCTCGTGCATCTGCTCGGAAATCATGTCCTGCTCCACCACCACTCGTCGGCCACGTCGGGCGGCAGTGTAGTGACGTGAACCGCCGGCTCTTCGACAGCGCCCCGAACCCCGGGCCAACGTATGCTCCAGCGATGGCAACGTCCCCGGATCACCCGGTCGACCTTCCGCGTCTGGCGGCCGCTGTACGCGAGATCCTCATCGCAATCGGCGAGGACCCCGAGCGCGACGGCCTCCTCGCAACCCCTGAGCGGGTGGCCCGCATGTACCAGGAGGTCGTGGCGGGCAACGGCATCGATCCGAGCGATCACCTCCTGACGACGTTCGAGGCGGACCACGACGAGATCGTCCTCGTGCGGGACATCTCGTTCTCGTCGCTGTGCGAACACCACATGTTGCCCTTCATGGGTCACGCCCACGTCGGTTACATCCCCGGCCCGACGGGCCAGATCACCGGGCTGTCCAAGCTCGCCCGACTGGTGGACGGCTACGCCCGGCGCCTCCAGGTCCAGGAGCGGCTCACGACCCAGATCGCCTCGGCCATCGAGACCCGGCTCGATCCGAGCGGCGTCATCGTCGTCCTCCAGGCGGAGCACCTGTGCATGTCGATCAGGGGCGTCTCCAAGCCGGGGGCGCTCACGATCACCTCCGCCGTCCGGGGCGTCTTCCGCACCGACGCCGCCGCGCGCCAGGAGGCGATGAGCCTCATCGGGTCGCCCCACACCCGGTGACCCCGCCGGATCCGGAGGAGGCGCGCCACGCAGCGGGGACCATCCGCGACGTCGTGCCCCGTCTCGATCGTGCCGCAGTCGTCTTCGACACGACCGTCGAGGACTTCGCGACCTTTCTGACCAGGCGTTTCGACCCCGCGGCTGACATCGGAGAGCACCTGACGGCGATCGCCTGGCCATTCGACACGTCGGGAGCCGCGATCCTCCTCGTCGACCACCCCGTGATGGGCTGGTCGTGCCCCGGGGGCCACGTCGAGGTCGGCGAGCGACCAGCGGCCGCCGCGGCGCGTGAACTACGGGAGGAGACCGGGATCGTCGCCACCGCCGGTTCGCCCGACCCGCTCACCATCGCCCGATCGGCGGGATGCCTCCGGGACCCGGAAGCGACGCACTGGACGATCGGCTACGCGTTCACCCTGGACCGCAGCGCCGACGTGGTGGGCGAAGCGGGCCGCGACGTCCGGTGGTTTCCGGTGGACTCGCTGCCGATACCGCGCCCCGCCGACATCGACCACGTCATCGACGCCCGCAGGGGCTGACCCGGGCCTCAGCGCCCGGTGTCGGACTGCTCGATCGCCCGGGTCAATTTCTCGATCGCGCCGGTGATGCAGGCCGCCGCCAGCAACACGGCGGCGGACGTCGACTCGTAGTCCCGCGAGATGCGGTAGAGGTCACGTGAGTCGGGAGCTTGATCGGTCATGGGTCGTCCTCCTCGAGGGGAGGTCCATTGTCCCCGAAACCCGCTCGGGCCACCGCATGGCGTGCCGGCGTCGCACAGAGTGGGTCTTCAGCGGGCACCGGGTCCGCCGAAGCCCGGCCCGTGGAGCAGGTCAGCCGCCTCGAACAGCACGAAGCGCCCACCGCCCAGCCGCTTCGCGGAGTACATCGCGGTGTCGGCCCGCCCGATCAGCTCCTCCGCCGTCAGGTCGGCGTGCAGGTCGTCGGCGACCGCCACGCCGATGGACGCACCGATCGACGCCTGGCGGCCCTCGGCGATCGCGATCGGCTCTGCGAGGCTCCGCAGGATCCTGTGGGCCAGCCCACCGGGATCGGCACGACCGGGCGTGCAACATCCCACGAACTCGTCTCCCCCGACGCGCCCGATGAGTTCGCCGTCGGCCTGCGCGAGCCGTAGCCGCCGCGCCACAGCGCAGAGCACCTCGTCGCCCGCCGGGTGTCCATGGGTCTCGTTGACCGGCTTGAACCCGTCGAGATCGACGAAGGTGACCACCACCGCCTCCCCCGACCTGCGCCGACGGACCGCATCGGCGATGTACTCCACCGTCGAAGCGCGATTCGGCAACCCGGTGAGGGCGTCGAAGTGCGCCCTGTCGGAGAGTCGCCGCTCCCGCCGCCGTCGCACCGACACGTCGGTGAGGGCCACCGAGAAGCGCGGCATCGCGTTGTGGTCCGGATCCATCGCCACGATGGCCAGCTCCACCGCACGGTCCTCCGCATAGAACGGTTCGACCCGGTGGGCGACGACGGTCCGCTCGCCCGTCCTGCGCACGGTTCGCAGCGCGTCGACGACCCCGGCGACGTCCCTGCCGGCGACGAAGTTGGCCCACGACACACCGCCGAGGTCCGCCGGCCGACGCCCCACGAGCGCCGCCGCGGCCCGGTTCGCGAACAGACACCGCCACGACTCGTCCACGACCATCAGGCCGACCGGCCCGGCCAGCGCCGCCTCGACGACGCGATGGCGCTCGATGGCCGTCAGCTTCTCCGCCTCGGAGCGGTCGAAGGGGTCCGGGCCCACCGGACGCGTGCGTCGTGGTGGAAACCGTTCGTCAGAGACGGCGCGCTCGGCCCCGCTGGTGTCGCGGGTCTGGTTCGCCATGTGCGGAGCCTCGATTCTGTGCCGGCATCAAGATCCCCACGGACCTGCTGCACCGCACCTCACGCACCGCGCCCTCGTCGCCCGACACTAGCCAGCGCGGTCGCAGAGGGGTCAGCGCGACCGCCGAGATGAGCCCCGCGCCCCACATCGCTCCACCGACGATGGAGCCGCGGATTCGGAGGCGATCCTCTGGAGTAGACTGGATGAACAACCACGCTCGAACAATCCGGGCAGACAGGTCTGACCCGATGTTCTCCGAGCTACCCACACCGGCACCCGCAGACGCCGTGCCCGCCTACGGATCCGCCCTCTCGCCCGCCGCAGTGGTGCGGGCGGTCGCCCGCAGAGGAGGTCCTCGCCTCATCGAGGCCATGGTCGTGCCGGCTGTGCTGTTCTACAGCGTGCTCGAGGCCGTCGGGGTCGGCGCCGCCTACGCCGCCGCTCTCGCCTGGACCTTCTCGGCCATCGCGCTGCGCCGACTCACGCACCGACCGGTGACAGGCCTGCACCTGATCGTCGGAATCGGCCTGATGGGTCGCACCGCCCTGGCTCTGGCCACCGACAGCACGTTCCTGTACTTCGCACAGCCGGTGCTCGGCTCGGCGGCGCTCGCGGCGGTCTTCCTCGTGTCGATCGCCGTGGGGCGACCTCTGATCGCACGACTGGCCGATGAGTTCTGCCCCCTGGACGCCGATGCCGCGGGACGTCACGGCGTCGCCCGCCTGTTCCGCAACCTCACCTACCTGTGGGCGGCGGTCATCGTCGCCAAGGGAGCGCTCACCCTCGTCTTGTTGCTCACGCTGCCGTTGTCGGCGTTCGTGCTGACGAAGACTCTGGGGCTGTGGGCCCTCACCGTCGCAGCGATCGCCGCGACGTTCGTGCTGTCCTACCGGACGACGTCCCTCGAGCAGCTGGTGCCCGTGTCGGTGAGCGGTGGTCGCTCCCGCTTCGTCGTGACGGCATCGGGCAACGCCCGCGTGGCCTGACATCTGACGGTGCCCGGCGGGCATGGCAGGATGACGCCTCGTGAATGCCAAGCCGCTCGCCAACCCGGCCCACGAGGTGATCGCGTCAGACGAGGGCTTTGTGATCCACGACGCCGCCGGGGCACAGGTCCACTACCTCAACGAGACGGCGGCCATCGTGTTCTCGCTCTGTGACGGGCAACGGACCCTGACCGAGATCGCGGCCCTGGTGGGCGACGCCTTCGGACTGGAGGAGGCACCCGTCGCTGACGTCGAGAAGGTCGTCACCGACCTCACGGCCCTCGGCGTCCTCACCGGACCGACCTGATCCCCGTGGTTCCTTGTCCGGGGGCTGCCGTTGTCGTACCATTCCGGATTCCACCCCGCACCTGGAGGCCCTGATGAGCGATGCCGAGAAGGAAGACCTCCTCCGGTCTGTGCCGATCAGCCGACGCAAGATGCTCAAGCGCATGCTGGCCGGCGGTGCCGTTGCCTACACCGCACCGGTCGTCGCGTCATTCGCCGTGAACCCGGCGGGCGCCGAGGCCAACTCGGATTTCTTCGGCGGCAACCAGACGTGGGGTGGCAACCAGACCTTCGGCGGCAACCAGAAGCGCGAGCCGTTCTTCTGGCTGAGGGCTCTCTTCAACTGGCTGTTCCGCCTCTTCGGGCGCTAGGTCCGGGCCTTCCGCCCGGCACCGGTCCGGGCACATCATGATCCGACGTCGCCGCTCGGTATCGGTGACAGCCGCTCTCATCGTGCGCGACGAGGAACGCCATCTCGGCGCCTGTCTCGAGTCACTCCGTGAGGTCGTCGACGACATCGTCGTGGTCGACACCGGCTCCACGGACGCCTCGATCGAGATCGCCCACGGCCACGGCGCCCGGGTGGACCGGATCGACTGGCCCGACGACTTCGCGGCCGCACGCAACCACGCGCTCGATCTCGTCGACACCGACTGGGTGCTCTACATCGACGCCGACGAACGCGTCCGCCCGATTCCCCGGGACGTCCTGCACCGGGAGATCGGCGGCCGACGTACCGTCGGCGCCACGGTCGACCTGCATCCCCGCACTGGCCACACCGCCTACCGGGAGCTGCGCCTGTTCCGCTCCGACCCCCGCCTGCGGTTCCGCGGGATCATCCACGAGACCATCTGGCCTGCGGTGCACGAGGTGATGGCGCGGGACCTGATGCGGGTGCGCCCCAGTTCACTGGTCATCGACCACATCGGCTACGACGGTCCCCAGGACCACAAGCATCCGAGAAACCTCCCGCTGCTGAGAAGGGCGCTCGCGCAGGACCCCGACCACGTCTACTGCTGGTACCACCTCGGGGCGACGCTGCGGGCAACCGGGGACGCGGCGGGGGCCCGGGACGCCTGGCTCGCCGGGATCGACGTCCTGCGACGCCGGGGGCCCACCCGGCCGGCCGACAGCCTGGCGTTCATCGAGCTGATCCAGGCCGACGTCGCCGACTCGCACGACGTCACGGAGCTCATGATCGAGGCGCGCACGATGTTCCCGCGCGACCCCGTCCTGCGCTGGACCGAAGCGCGGATCGCGATGATCCAGGGCCGCCACGACGAGGCGATCGCCGGCTTCACGGCCCTCACGGAGGCGGCCGGGCGCGGCGACCTCACCGAGGACCTCGGCTACCAGTCGTCGCTGTTCGGCGCGACCACCTTCGCAATGATCGCAACCTGTCACTTCGAACAGGGCGACCACCGCGCCGCAGCGGACTTCTTCGCCCGCGCCGAGTCCGCGGAACCCGACAACGTCGAGTACCGCACTCGGCGCGTCCTCAGCGAGCACCTCGCATCGCGATGACCCCCGCCCCGGCGGTGCCGACCGGCGTGAGCTGTCTCGTCGTGACCCGACCCGGTCGCCTGGACCGACTCGAAGATGCCGTGCGGTGTTTCGCCGCCCAGACACACCCGTCGTGCGAACTCGTCGTCGTCCACGACGGTGGGCGGGACTTCGACGCCGACGTGCGGTCAATGACCGGGAGCCTCGCGCCGGGATCCGCCGTGTCCGTCCACCGCAGCCGTCGACGCCCGCTCGGGTCTCTGCGCAACGTCTCGGTCGAGGTGGCCGGCGGTGACGTCGTGTGCCAGTGGGACGACGACGACCTCCACCATCCCCGCCGGGTCGAGGTACAACTCGCCCACCTCGTCACCGGCGGCGACACCGGTGGTGAAGCCGCCGCCTGCCTTCTGACCGATCAGCTCCACCTCTTCGAGGCGGATGGCGAGTTGTGCTGGGACGACTGGACCGTCGAGCGCTTTCCCCACTCCCTGATCCCCGGGACGCTCCTGGCCGGACGCGGGGCACTCCCGCGGTACCCGAGACGTCGCCGGGGCGAGGACACACCCGTCGTGACCCGCATTGTCGGCGACGGGAAGCGGGTGAGGGGGCTCCAGGACCACGGCTGGCTCTACGTGTACGTCCAGCACGGGACGAACGCGTGGGATGCCACGCACCACCGCGCGATCTCCGCGTGGAAACACCGGGGCTCGCGCATCGGCGCCGGCGAACTCGCCCTGCTCGCCGAGGAGCTGAGCAGCTACCCGGTGGCGGCGCGCCGCGTGGTCATGGCCGTGGGCGCCGAGAGGATCGAACTCACCATCGGGGCCGGCTGACGCGCCCGGTCACGGTGGGTCCAGCAACGTCGGCCGGGCGAGACGCGCGAACGTCGTGTCGGCACCCAGCACGTACTCCTCGGTGAGCAGCCCGTTGTGGAACGACGTGAAGTCACTGCGCAGCGGACTCCACCACAGGTGCTCCCACCAGTGGATGCTCACGACGCCGTCGCGCACGTCGACACGACGCTCGAACAGGTCGCCGAGCCCTTTGGCGGTCGCCGGAAAGGCGCAGTGCGGCCGGGTCGACACCACGGTCACCTCTCCGGGCATCTCCGCGGCCAGCAGCGCCGCCTCCGTGCAGGAGTGACGGCTCCACGTCCCGTCGAAGACGTCTCTGATCCGGTCGAGCCAGCGCAGGGCGAAGCGGGAACCCGCCGTGGCGGCCATGAACGCGTTGCACAGTGACCGGCGGGGGCGACGCCGGCGGGCCCCGACGTCCTCCTCGCCGATGACGAACCGTTCATGGTCGTAGGACCGGGGGACCTCGTCGACGAACAGCGTGTCGATGTCGGCGTAGATGCCGCCCTCGGCTGCGAGCACCTCGAGGCGGATGACGTCGGCTTGGTGCGCGTAGTCATAGCCGGCGCCCACGATGAGGCGTCCCTCGTCGTGGGCGAAGTAGCCGGGGTGGTCGTCGAGCCAGCCGACCCGCTCAACGGGACGCAACTCGAGGTGCGGTCGGATCCGGTCCCACCACGGCCCGTGGGGTACCTCCCCGTGGTGCATCACGACACGCGCGCCGTCGTGGTGACGGATACACGAGGCCAGGGCCAGGTAATGGGCGAGGTGGAACGGCGCGTTCTGCGCCTTGAGTCCGAACACGAAGTGGAACGTCCGGGGGCCCGTCATCGGCGGGCCACCACGTCCAGTGCCGACAGGAGCGCCGGCGTGACCGCCTCCTGCGAGAACCGGCCTCGCAGGTCTCCGGTCGCCGAGACGCACTCCCCCGCCGCCGCGCCCGGATCTTCGATGACCCGGCGGAGAAGGTCCCCGGCGTGGTCGATGTCGGCCGAGGCCCAGCGTTGGTCCGGGGAGAACGACGACGCCCCGACGACATCGACGACGTTCACCAGGTCGAAGTCCACGAGCAAGGGGTACCGCTCCCCGAGGTACTCGAGCGTCCCACCCCACCCGGTGGTGACGACCGGATTCCCGCTCGCGGCAGCCTCGAACACCGACAGACCCCAGCCCTCGCCGTGACTCATGGACAGGTAGCAGTCGCCGATTCCGTGCAGAATCTGGATCTCGCGGTCGGTCACGTCGCCGGTGACGAGCACGACGGGCGGCGGTGACCGCACCGTCGAACGGATCGCCTCGATCTGCGCGGCGACACCCGTCGACCGATGATCGACCGCCGAACTCTGGGCCTTCACCGGCCCCTTCACGACCATCGTCACCCCGTCGTCGCCGTCGAATGCACGAACGAAGGCCCTGATCGCACGCCATGGTGCCTTGCGGGCCGTCCACGCTTCGATCATGTACACGATCCTGTGCCCCTCGGCGATCCTGTGACGTCGCCGGAACGCCACCGCCTCCCGCGACCCGGCCGACGACGGAGCCGGCGCCGCGATGTGGGGAACGACGCTCAGCGGGACGGTCACACCGCAGTCGCGGAAGACGTCGCGGTTGAAAACGCTCGGAACGATCACGCCGTCCGTCGCGTTCAGCAACCGCGGCCAATGGCGCGGGAGACGGTCGGTCTCCCAGACCGTGTTCCCAACAACCGGACCGGCACCGGCACGCAGCTTCGGCCAGAGCTCGGGAACGACATGGAGAATCTCGAGGTCCGCGGCGACGGAGCGGCCGATGGCCCTGTGGAGCGCAGCCCTGTCGATCCCCTCGATCGCGTCGAGACACGCCACCCGGCGCGCTCGACGGCGCGAGCGGGCCAGGCACCATCCACCGCGACCGTCGGGAACGACGAGGTCCCAGCCGACCTCCACTCCCGCCGCCATCATGGCTCCGAGATAGCCCACCGCGGCGGTCGGATAACCGTGCAGCCCACCCCACGACACGTAGCGGACCGACTGCACCGCCGCCCCGTCGGGACCTGTCTTCTCCACCCCACAAGCCTGGCACGTCGTCAGGTCCCGCAAGCCCGACCATTGACACCACGTAGCTACCAGTGAGTAAGGTCGTGAACCCCACTGGACCGCAGATCTCCTGGGTAGAGGCCCCGTCATCCATCGACACGCACCCGGAAGAGGGACAATCATGAGGTCGGTCAACAAGTGGAAGGGCCTGCTGGCGCTGCTGGTAGCCGTCGCGCTGTTCGCGACGGCATGTGGCGACGACGACGATGACGACGGTGGCGCGAGCGCCGGCGGAACGACGCTCCAGGACGTCATCGACGCCGGCGAGGTCCGGTGCGGAACCCGCGACGCGCTTCCCGGTTTCGCGGTCCTGACCGACGACGGAGACCATGTCGGCTTCGACAGCGACTTCTGCCGGGTTGTCGCCGCAGCGGTGCTCGGCGATTCGACCGCCACGAACTTCGTGGACCTCGAGACGGCAGACCGGTTCACAGCGCTGCAGTCCGGCGAGATCGACGTACTCATCCGCAACACCACCTGGAACGCCACCCGCGACGGAGTGGAGGGCGCCACGTTCCTTCAGCCCAACTTCTACGACGGCTCTCGCATCATGGTCGCCGCGGACTCCGACTACGGAAGCATCTCGGACATGGGCGACACCGTGGTGTGTGTCGCCGCCGGGACGACGACCGAGGGTGCCGTCGCCATCGCCTTCGACCGGATCGGTCTGCAGGTCGAAGTGCTCTCGTTCGAGAACACCGACCTGATCCAGGCGGCCTTCATCGAGGGTCGTTGTGACGGCTGGGGTTCCGACGCCAGCCAGCTCGTCTCGCTGCGCTCCACGTATCCCGACGGGCCCGACGCACTGCGGATCCTCGAGGAGACGTTCTCCAAGGAACCCCTCGCCCCTGCCGTGCGCGACGGTGACACCGCATGGGCACAGGCCGTGGAATGGGCCGTGTTCGCCACCATCCAGGCGGAGGAGTTCGGTATCACCTCCGCCAACGTGGACAGCTTCCTCGACTCCGACAATCCGCTGATCCTGACCTTCCTCGGCGTCGAGGTCGACGGCACCGTTCTGCAGCCGGGACTCGGCCTCCCGACCGACTTCGCCTACCAGGTGGTCAAGCAGGTCGGTAACTACGGCGAGATCTACGAGCGCCACATCACCCCGCTCGGCCTCGAGCGCGGCCCCAACCGGCTCTGGGTCGACGGTGGCCTCCTCTACCCGCCGCCCTACAAGTAGCGGCGACTCCCCCAGACGCGACGTCGCCCGCCAGGCGATGACGATGCTCACGGCCACCCGGTGACGGACGCCTCGACCGCTGTCCGCACGCGCCCGCCCTTGTGGCGGGACGTGCGGGCGCTGTCGTGGGCCTACCAGTTGGCGGTGCTCGGGGGCGTCCTCGCCCTGCTGTTCTGGCTGTACCGCAACGTCCAGGCCACGAGCGACCAGATCGGCATCCCGGTCGGGTTCGACTTCCTCGACCAGCCGTCGGCATTCACCATTCCCGGGAACTCGCTGCGTACGTCCCAGCCGGTCTCGGATGCGCTGTGGCAGGGCCTCGGCAACACGATCAGGGTGTCGTTCGTCGGCATCGTGCTCGCGACGATCCTGGGCACTCTCATCGGCATAGCCCGGCTCTCCTCCAACTGGCTGCTGTCCACCGCCGCCCGCCTCTACGTGGAGGTCCTTCGAAACCTTCCGCTGCTGGTGATCATCTTCGTCACCTATTCGGCCATCGTTCTGCCGGTCTTCCCACCGATCGAGGACGCCTGGATCGTCGGCGATCTGGCGGTCTTCTCCAACCGCGGCAACGGCCTGCCCTGGTTCGAGGGGTCCGGATGGGCGGTCATCGGCGTTGCGCTACTCGCCGCTGCCGGGGCGTGGGCCAGCGCCCGCTGGCGAAGGTCGGTGTCGGATCGCACCGGTGAACTCGCCCGGACCGGGGCCTGGGCCATACCGGCGTTCTTCGTCGTGGCCGTCGCCCTGTGGCTCGCGTTCGGGCTCGAGATCACTCTTCCTGAACGTCAGGGACGCATCATCAGCGGCGGCATCGGCGTGGGCCCCGAGTACCTCGCTCTGCTCCTCGCACTGTCTCTGTACACGGCGAGCCACATCGCCGAGATCGTGCGGGCCTCCATCCAGTCCGTGCACCGCGGTCAGAACGAGGCCGCCTCCGCTCTGGCGCTCAGCGGGTTCCAGCGCATGTGGTACGTCGTTCTTCCCCAGGCGATGCGCATCGCCATCCCCCCTGTGGGCAACCAGTACGCCAACCTGATGAAGAACTCCTCGCTCGGCGCGGTGATCAGCTACTTCGAACTCACCACAGTGACCCGCACGACCGTCGGCAACGGCTCCCCCGCAGTGCCCGCCTTCCTGTTGGCCCTGGCGATCTACCTCGTGGTGTCGCTCGTGATCTCCGCGTTCGTGAACCTCGCCAACCGACGGATGCGACTGGTGGAGCGATGACCGCGCCCGATCGCGCCTCACCCCTGCCGGCCGTGGTGAGGTCCGGCGCGATCGCCTGGGCCCGGCGCAATCTCTTCAAGAACGTCACCGACACGATCGTGACCCTCGTGTTCGCGCCCGTTCTCCTGTTCGCACTGTGGCGGGCCGCACGGTATGTCTTCATCACCGGGCGGTGGACGATCGTGCGTGAGAACCTCAAGCTGTTCGTCGTCGGCCGCTACCCCGCCGACGACGTCTGGTACGTGGCGATGGGGCTCATCGTGTTCGCGACACTCGCCGGACTCATCGCCGGGACCGTGCACGCACGGGCAGCCGCAGCTGCCGAGAACCCGCACACTCCTGGTGTCGCGGAGCGGGTCCGTGATCTGGCGGGGCGGCTGTGGGCGGGCCTCGTCGCCGTACTCCTCATGTTGGCCCTCGCCAAGACAGTCACACCATGGCTCGTCGCCCTCGCCGCGCTCGCGGCGGGAGTGGTCGCGCGGATGATCGGGGCGCGCCTCGGACCCCGCGCACTCGTGCCGGTCCTGGTGACGACCGTCGTCGTGTCAGGGGTCATGGTCTGGGTCCTCACGATCCCGGTCGGCTGGGACGAGTGGGGCGGTCTGATGCTCACCATGTTCCTCGCTGTCGTCTCGATCGGCCTGTGCTTCCCGATCGGCGTGGTTGCCGCTCTCGGGCGCCGGTCCAAGTTGCCCATCATCCGCGCGATCTCGACGGGCTACATCGAACTGTTCCGCGGCGTTCCCCTGTTCGTTCTGCTGTTGATGGCGAACGTGGCGCTCGGCTTCTTCCTCCCGCCGTCGTGGCCACTGCCCAGCACCGTCGTCCGCGCCATCGTCGTGTTCACCCTGTTCACCTCCGCGTACGTCGCGGAGATCGTGCGCGGTGGGCTGCAGTCGCTGCCGCGCGGTCAGACCGAAGCCGGCCAGGCGCTCGGGATGTCCCCGCCGCGCGTGACCCTCTTCATCGTCCTGCCCCAGGCGCTGCGCAACGTGATCCCGGCCCTGGTGGGTCAGTTCATCTCCCTGTTCAAGGACACGGTGCTCGCCGGCGCGGCGATGGGGCTGCTCGACATCTTGTCCGTGGCCGAGGCGATCACCCAGCAGGAGCAGTTCCGTGGCCAGCAGCTGATCGCCGAGACGCTCGCCTTCGTAGCGCTCGTCTTCTGGGCCGGGTCCTACACGATGTCGAACGAGAGCCAGAGACTCGAAAAGAAGCTGGGGGTCGGCGAACGATGACCGAGGAGAACCCGATGGGCGACGAAGGTGTCTTCGCCGACGCGACGGAGATGGGCGCGTCCGGGGAGGTCATGATCGAACTCGACGGCGTCGTCAAACGTTTCGGGGACTTCACCGCTCTGACCAACATCGATCTACGGGTCGCCAAGCAGGAGGTCGTCGTGGTGATCGGGCCGTCCGGTTCGGGCAAGTCCACGATGATCCGCTGCATCAACCGCCTCGAGGAGCACGACGAGGGCCGCATCGTGGTCGACGGCACCGAGTTGTCCACCGATATCCGCAACATCCAGGAGATCCGCCGCGAGACGGGGATGGTCTTCCAGTCCTTCAACCTGTTCCCCCACATGACCGTGCTCGACAACATCACCCTTGCGCCTCGCCAGGTACGCAAGACACCGAGAGCCGAAGCCGAGAATGCAGCGATGGAGCTACTCGAGCGGGTTCAGATACCCGAACAGGCGTCGAAGTACCCGGGTCAGCTCTCCGGGGGTCAGCAGCAGCGGGTCGCCATCGCCCGGGCACTCGCCATGCAGCCCAAGGTCATGCTCTTCGACGAGCCGACGTCCGCGCTGGATCCCGAGATGATCAACGAGGTCCTCGAGGCGATGAAGACTCTCGCCCGGGACGGGATGACGATGATCGTCGTCACCCACGAGATGGGGTTCGCACGGGAGGTGGCCGACCGCGTGGTGTTCATGGCCGACGGTCAGATCGTCGAGGTCGGGACCCCGCAGCACTTCTTCGAGAACCCCCGCGAGGCTCGCACCAAGCTGTTCCTCTCCCAGATCCTCTGAGCGGCGCGGGCTCCCGCACGCCGAGCAGCCGGCGCTCAGTCAGCAGGCTCGAGAACGGCGATGGGAATCTCGCGATCGGTCTTGGCCTGGTACTGCGCGTAGCGGGGGTGAGCCGTGGTGATCGCGTCCCACAGCGCCGTGCGCTCCTCGCCAGCGACGACCCGGGCGATCATCGGGCGCGGTTCTCCACCGGCGAGCTCGACGGTCACCGCCGGGTTGTCGCGCAGATTGAGGAACCACGCCGGCGTGCGGTCGTCGCCACCCTTCGATGCGACGATCGCGATGGCATCGCCGTCGACATGGGGACTCGACAGCATCACGGTCCGGGGCTCGCCGCTGTGTCGCCCGGTGGTCACGAGCTTTAGTGCAGGCATCCCGTCGACCGACCCTCCGATCCGTCCACCCGACAGGGAGAAAAGGGAACGGTGGACTGCATTCGCAGCCTTGAAGAACACGTCCGATGGCATGGGCCGATCGTACCGGGGAGGCCAGAAACCCGGGCATCTCCAGGTTCGCAGGCCGCCAGAACCAGTCGGTCCGGGCGCACGATGCTCGGAGCAACTCCCGAAACGGGCTACGGTGACCACCGACCCAGGGTTCCCCTCGGGCCGCACGGCCAGGAGACGACAATGACCCGAACTGCACGACTCATCACGGCCGCGATCATCGTTTCGCTGCTCAGCCTCGGCCTCGCGGTCGGGCCGGCGTCGGGTGCACCGAGCGCGCAGGCACGCGTCACGGCGGCGCCGGGACCGTCACCCTTCCACCAACCGTTCTGCGCCGAAGTCCGCGACGTGAACCAGCTGATCCCTCTGGAGTTCGTCGAGGAGAGTTACGGCTTCATCTCGTACGACGGCTACGACCTCGATTGGTTTTTCAGTTGGTGGGTCGAAGAGTCCGGCATCGAGACCGCCGCCGTCCCACCGGAGACCACCGGCTTCTCACTCGGAAGCTTCGCCTTCCTGCGGAGAGCCGCTCCCGACGACGGCTACCCCGACATGACCGTCATCCGACTCGGTAACTGGGTGTTCGCCACGGCCTCCGCAGACCCGGTCCTGGACTGGCAGCTCGTCAGGGTCGAAGCCCGCATCACCGACAGCACGGCCTGCACCGTCTTCACCTGAGCCACGGCCCGCGCGGGGACGTGCCTGGCACCTGAACTGCTCGACGAGCTGTCAGATACCGGCAACTACCAGCGCGGCCTCGAGGGCGATCGTGGTCGACGCGGTCACGTTCCTCTCACGTTCGTCGGAGGACTGGGCCTCACCCGAGCGGATGTGATCGCTGACGGTCAGGACCGCCAGGGCGGCTGCGCCCTCCGCCGCAGCCAGTCCGTACAGCCCCGCCGCCTCCATCTCGATGGCGAGCACACCCATGGATCCCAGGGTGTCGAGCTGACCGGAGTCGGGGTGGTAGAAGAAGTCGGCGCTGAAGACGTTCCCCACGTGCACGGGCCGGTCCGTGGATGCCGCGGCGTCGACGGCAGCGCGCAACAGGGCGTAGTCCGCGATGGCGGCGAAGTCGAGACCGCCGAAGCGGGTCCGGTTGACCCCGGAGTCCGTGCACGCCCCCATCGCCAGGATCACGTCGCCGACGCCCACATCCGCCGGTAGAGCCCCGCACGAACCCACCCTTATCAGGTGGCGTACCCCGTAGTCGGAGATCAGCTCGTGGGCGTAGATCATGGCGCTGGGAATCCCCATGCCGGTGCCCATGACCGAGACCGGAGCACCGCGGTACGTGCCGGTGAAGCCGGTCATGTTGCGGACCGCTGTGACCTCACGGGCGTCGTCGAGGAAGTTCGTGGCGATGTGAGCGGCCCGTCGGGGATCACCCGGTAGCAGGCACACGGGGGCGAAGTCACCCGGTTCGGCGGCGATGTGGGGTGTCGGCACGTCAGCCCCTCTCGTTCTTCAACCTCTTCAGGCTACGGGCCCGTTCCCCCGCGTCCAGGATGACCTTGCGAACCCGGACGTTGGAGGGTGTCGCCTCGACGCACTCGTCGGCCGCGATGAACTCGAGCGCCTGCTCGAGACCCAGCCGGCGCGGCGGTGCCAGCCGGACCGTCTCGTCGGCAGCCGCGGCGCGCATGTTGGTCTGCTTCTTGGGACGGCAGATGTTCACGTCCATGTCCTCGAGGCGCGGGTTCTCCCCGATGATCATCCCCTCGTACACGACGTCGCCGGGCCCGACGAACAGCGAGGCCCGTTCCTGGATGCCCTGCACGGCGTAGGCGGTGACAGCGCCGGTGCGGTCGGCCACCACGCTCCCTGTGGAGCGCGTCCGCAACTCGCCCACCCAGGGCACGTACCCGTCGAACATGTGATGGGCCAGCGCGGTGCCACGTGTCTCCGTCAACAACTCGGTACGGAACCCGATGAGACCACGGGCGACGACGACGTAGTCCAGACGGACCCAGCCGGTGCCGTGGTTGGCCATGTTCTCCATCTGCGCACGCCGCTCGCCGAGAAGCTGCGTCACCGCACCGACGTACTCCTCGGGCACGTCGATCGTGAGGCGCTCGGTCGGCTCGTGCAGCGTGCCATCGATCTCGCGGGTGACGACCTCAGGCTTGCCGACGGTGAGCTCGAAACCTTCACGTCGCATCATCTCGACGAGGATCGCCAGCTGGAGCTCGCCACGGCCCTGGACCTCCCACGCGTCGGGGCGGTCGGTCGCCAGGACGCGCAACGACACGTTGCCGATCAGTTCCTTGGCCAGCCGGGCCTCGACCTGACGGGCGGTCAGCTTGTCACCGTCGGTACCGGCCAGCGGGCCGCTGTTCACGCCGATTGTCACCGACAGGGTCGGTTCGTCGACCGTGATGACGGGCAGTGGCCGCGGGTGCTCGGGATCGGTGAGGGTCTCACCGATGGTGATCTCCTCGATGCCGGAGATGGCGATGATCTCGCCCGGGCCGGCCTCTTCCACGTCGACACGTTCGAGGTTCTCGCTGACCGCGAGCGTGCCGATCTTCGCCCGCTCGACGGTGCCGTCCGTACGGCACCATGCGACCGAGGCACCCTTGCGCACCGTGCCGTGCGCTATCCGACACAGGGCGATGCGCCCGACGTAGGGCGATGCGTCCAGGTTGGTCACACGTGCCTGGAAGGGATGGGACGGGTCGTAGCGGGGCGCGGGGACATGTTCCAGGAGCGTCGTGAACAGGGGGCCCAGGTCGGTACCGGGCTCAGCGGGATCCAACGTGGCCGTGCCCTTGCGGGCATCGGTGTAGACGATCGGGAACTCGATCTGATGATCCGCCGCGTCCAGATCGAGGAACAACTCGTAGGTCTCGTCCACGACCTCGGCGATGCGTGCGTCCGGCCGGTCGATCTTGTTGACGACCAGGACGACCGGAAGGTCGAGTTCCATCGCCTTGCGCAGCACGAAACGGGTCTGGGGAAGGGGGCCCTCGCTGGCGTCGACGAGGAGCACCACGCCGTCGACCATCGTCAGTGCCCTCTCGACCTCTCCGCCGAAGTCGGCGTGCCCCGGCGTGTCGAGGATGTTGATCTTCGTGTCCCCGACCCGCACCGCCGTGTTCTTGGCGAGGATCGTGATGCCCTTCTCACGCTCCAGGTCCATCGAATCCATGACGCGCTCGTCGACGGACTCGTTGGTCCGGAAAGCGCCCGACTGCCACAACATGGCGTCGACGAGCGTGGTCTTGCCGTGATCGACGTGGGCGACGATCGCGACGTTTCGTAGGTCCGAGCGGGCGACGAGCCCGTCGGTGGCCACGGGGGCCGGGGTGGGGGTCATGGATACTCCTCGGCGGAACTACCGCCACTTCGGAACGCTATCGCCGAAGGCGCCACGCCCCTGCCGTGCATCGCCGACCGCCGCGGCCCACCATGGTGAGATGAACAGGGAAGCCGGTTCGTCGAACCGCCACCCCCTCGCTCGGCGCTCCTGGGCCCTCGGCCTCGCGCTGGCCACGTTGGCCGTGTTGACCGGGGACCTGGTCTTCGAGTGGCTCGACCACCGCCCGGGCGGCCGGTCGTTCCGGTTCGGAGCCCAACCCGTGCTGATGGGCCTGTTCGCTGTTGCGACGATCGCCACGCTGCGGTGGCGTCGGCTCGGCGGCGCCCTGGCGTCGTTCTGCACAGGTGGACTGATCGTCTTCGCGACGGAACAGCTCGTGGCGGCCCACGCTGCGGTGGTGATCGTCGGGTTCGCCCTACCGACGGTCTGGTGGTTCCTGGCCGACATCGCGCAACGTTCCGCCCCGGCGAGATCACAGGACACGCCGACGCAGAGCACACGACGCTCAGTGGTCGGACGCCGATGGTTGCTCGTGCGCAGCTTCGCGATCGCGTCGGTGGCCGCCCTCGGTGGCGGATGGGCCGGGCGCTCGATCCATCAGGCGATCTTCGGTCCGACCCATCCCGGTTCCGCGACGGATCTCGCCGCCGCGGAGGCGGTCCAGTGGGCCTGGGCCGGCGGCCTCACCCAACGGTCGGCTGAGGTCGTGGCCAAGGTCACCGGCCCCGCAGGGGCCCTGCGCGTCGTCGGCCCCGACGGATCGCAACGCCTCGTGCCTCCGGTCCGCACGATCGGGGACATCGCCCAATTCGCGGTCGACGGGCTGCGACCCGACACGACCTACCGCTACGCCGTCGCCGACGCCGACACCGTCGACACCGCACGGGCGGGCCGGTTCACGACCTTCCCGGAGGGTGCCGGGAGCTTCACCCTGGCGTTCGCGAGCTGCGCGCGGACCGGATCCAACGGAGCGGTGTTCGACCGCATCCGCGAGGCCGGACCCCTCCTCTACACCAACCTGGGCGACTTCCACTACGGCGATGTCGCCGATGACGACAGCGGGGAGTTCGCCGCGCTGATGGACATCACGCTCTCCCGGCCGGCGCAGTCCGCGCTCTACAGGTCGACCGGGGTCGAATACGTCTGGGACGACCACGACTTCGGCGGTCTGGATCGCGACAGCCGCGGTCGCCCGGCCGCCTTCGCCACCTACCGCTCGCACGTCCCGAGCCGTCCGCTCCCCCACCCCGACGTCGGCCTGTTCCGCTCGTTCGACATCGGCAGGATCCGGATGATCATCACCGACTGCCGCGCGGCCCGCACCCCGGCCGGCCACCCCGACGGGCCCGCCAAATCGATGCTCGGACCTCTCCAGCGGGACTGGCTGATCGAGGAACTGTCCTCCGTCGGCGACGCGCCACTCGTGATCTGGGTCAACCCCGTGCCGTGGATCGCCGACGTCGACGAGGGAGCGGATCACTGGGGAGGCTATGCCACCGAACGAGCGGCGATCTCCGAGGCCATCGCCAGGCTCGCGATCTCGGACCGGCTCCTCATGGTCAGCGGCGACGCCCACATGGTCGGCCTCGACGACGGGACGAACTCCGACTACTCGTCGGCCGGTGGTGCGGGATTCCCGGTGTTCCACGTCGCGGCTCTCGACAAGACCGGCGAGGTCAAGGGCGGCCCCTACAGCCACGGGGCCTTCCCGGGAGGTGGACAGTTCGGGCTGGTCGAGATCCTCGACGACGGTCCCCACCTGGCGGTGTCGTTGCAGGGGCGGAGTTGGGACGGACGAGCCATCGTCGACTACCAACTGGAACTGGCAGGCCGAACGGTCACTCGCTGAGCTCCACCACAATCGGGAGAAGTCGTCATGCAGGTCGCTGGAGTCGACGTGGGTGGAACCAACATCGGAGCGGGTCTCGTCGACGAGACCCATGCGGTGGTCGCGGACGCGAAGATGGAGACGCCCCGCAGCGGCCCCGAACTCGTCGATGCGGTGGTGGAACTCGTTCAGGGTCTGGGCGGGGATCCGGTCGCGGTCGGCCTCGCGATCCCGGGCGTCGTCGACGACCGTGACGTCCTCGTGGTACCGAACCTGTCGGGCTGGGACGACGACTTCGACATCGCCGAACGCGTCGAGAAGCGCCTCGGCCTGCCCGTGGCACTCGGCAACGACGCCAACGTCGGCGTGATCGGTGAGTGGCTCGCCGGCGCCGCCGTGGGTCACGACGACGTCCTGGGTGTCTGGATGGGCACCGGGATCGGGGGTGGCCTCATCCTCGACGGTCGGCCCTACCGGGGGGCACGCGGCGGAGCGGGAGAACTGGGCCACGTCGTCGTCCGCCAGGGCGGCGCGTTGTGCGGGTGCGGTCGCCGGGGCTGCGTCGAGGCGTACGCGGGACGCGCGTCGCTGGCGCGCGCGGTGGACACGATGGTGGGCGCCGGCCGCGAGACACGACTGTTCGAGATCCAGGCGCAGGAGGGCAAGCCGCGCCTCACCTCCCGGGTCTGGGAGGCTGCCCTCGCCGAGGGCGATGCGCTCGCAACCGAGCTGTTCGACACCGCTGTCGACGCCCTGGCTGCCGGCATCGGCTCGGTCGTCAACATGTTGGACGTCGAACTCGTGGTCATCGGCGGCGGGATGGCCGAAAAGCTCGGGCAGGACCTCGCCGACCGCATCGGCGATGCGGCGGAGCGCTGGATCCTGCATCGCAGTCCGGAACTGAGCCTCGTCGTAGCCGAACTCGGCGACGACTCGGGGATCGTGGGAGCCGCGTCGCTCGGTCGTGCTCTCGCCATCGCGGGCTGAGGCCATCGGGGACCTACGACCCTGTTCAGTCAGCATCGGAATACGTGGTGGGCGCAAGCTCCATGGACTACGGTGTCGCGCTGCTGACAGGTTGGGTGGCCACGGCCACCACAGAGAGGGACCAGGAGACACATGGCACGTATCACCCGGACAGAGACAGGCCGACGCACGCTCGGCATCATCAGCGCGTTGGGGCTGATCGTCGCACTGGCGGTCCCCCTCACCCTGCTGGCCGGTGGCTCCGCCACCGCACAGCAGGAAATTCCGATCTGCAATCCCCAGGCGGAAGGGGTCACGTCGAACCCCGTGGACGAGTGCTGTCCGGTGCTGGACTTCAGCTCCGACGGCTTCAACGAGTGCTGCTACGAGCCCGACCTCAACGCCAACGGCTTCAACGAGTGCTGCTTGACCGAGCGCGCATCGAGCGACGGATTCAACGAGTGCTGCGCGCCGACCAAGCGCCCCATCCCGGGAAGCGACTCGTTCTATGACCCGTGTTGTGACAACGAATTCGCCGGGCCGTCGGGCGACGACTTCGGACGCCGGGATCCCTGCGAGCCACCCGAGTTGCTCTGTGACCTGCTCGGCCCCATTGGTGACTGCCCGGGTGAGCTGACCACGCCCACGCCCACGCCGACACCGACCGAGACGCCGACGGAGACGCCCACTGCGACTCCCACACCGACCGAGGAACCGACCCCGGATCCGACCGAGACGCCCACTGCGGAGCCCACCCCGGGCGCGGACGTGGCCGGCGAGGGCATCGGTTTCGCAGGCTAGGAACGAGCACTCACTGAACGGCAGAGGGGCGGGGCCTGCACAGGCCCCGCCCCTCTCGCGTTCCGCCGAGGTTCAGCGGAAACGTCGCAGCACCTTGCCGACGTCGAGGCCTTCATCGTCCTGGTTGACCGCCGAGTCGACCGACATCGGCGTCGCCACCACGAGGGTGCGTAGGGGATCTTCGAGCGGCTTCGCCATGCGCAGCACGTAGTTGTCGGGACTGTCCATCGCCCAGCGCGTCACGCTCTTGAAAGCCCCCTCGTGGAGACGGCGCACGAAGGCGACCACGTCGCCATCCGGATCGATGATGTCGAACCCCTGACCGGGCCTGAGCCGCCCGACGTCGGCCGTCGCCAACGTCTCGCCGCCCGCGACGAGCGCGAACCGCGCTCTGCGGTCGCGCTTCGTCTGCTTCACCTCGCCGACCTCGCGCTCCTCTGAGTCCCGGATCACCATCGTGTTCTTCCCCAGCGCGCCCTTGCGCTCCATCGAGAAGACCTTCGCCCCGTCCTGGGTGACCTCCACGATGGTCTTCAGTCGCGAGTCGAGATTCGATGTCATCCGCAGGAGCTTGCGGCCGAGCCCCTGGTTCGTCTGCTCACCCACCGCCAACTGCGTTCCGTCGGGCAGTGAATAGGTGTAGGTGTCCGACGTCGCGATCATCTTCGGGGGTTGGAAGACGACGAGCAGGGGCTGGTCGAGGATCGATGACGACGGCGCGTTGAAGGCGGCCTCACCGAGGATTCGGTCCGCGTCCTGCCCGGTGAAGGCCTCGGCGACGAGCTCGCCCATGACCTCACCTTTCGAGGACTCACCTCGCAGGACACGTTCGACCTGGTCCTTCTCCTTCGCCTGCCATGCCTCCGCCTCGATCCGGACGTCCTCACCCCGCTCTGCAGCGTTCTCGTCTGCAGCGTTCTCGTCATCGGCCATCGTCGGGCTCCCTTCGTCGTCACGCCGATCGTGGCAGACGCAAGGCCACCCGTGCGAGACCTGCGACACTTGTCCCATCCCGACAGATGTCGTCCGACACCGATAGCGTGTCGCCGTGACCGACACGATCGATGACCCCACGGTGGAGGGCCGCCGCGAACGCAAGAAGCGCGAGACCCGCGAGGCGCTCGCCACCACGGCCCTGGAACTCTTCGCCGACAAGGGCTTCGAGGAGACCACCGTCGAGGAGATCTGCGACATCGTCGATGTCTCGACGCGGACCTTCAACCGCTACTTCCCACAGAAGTCCGACGTCTTGTTCGTCGACCAGGACTCGCGGCTCGCAAAGCTGGCAGCGGCGCTCGGCCGGAGACCGTCTCGCGAACCGCTCCTGGAGGCGATCGAAGAGGCGTGTGTCGAGATCGTCGAGGACCCGGCCTTCGAACCTCAACTCCTCGCCCGGTCGCGGGTACTCGACAGTTCCAAGAACCTCGAAGCCGAGAACCTGCGGATCCACGACGACTGGGCGACGGTCATCGGTGACTTCGTGTCCCAACGGGCCGACTCGGGGAAGTTCGACGATTCAGAGGCCCGTCTCGTGGGAATGTGCGCCGTCGCCGCGATGCTCTCGGCCCGTCGGCGCTGGCTCGAGATGGACGGACAGGGCCGGTACTCCACCCAGGTGCGCGCCATGTTCGCGCTCCTGCGACGCGGCTTCGAGGACGTCCCCCGGGGCTGAATCCACCATGTGCGTGTCTTGACGCGAGATCTGTCTTGACAAGACAGATAACATGGAAGGCAGTGACCTCGACCGCGCAGAACACGCAGACCGTCACGGCGGCCTCCGACAGTTCACTCCAGCGCGGCCTGGTCGCTACATCGGTGGGCATGGTCCTGTTCGCCGTCGGTCCTGTCCTGGTCGCGGGGGCGGAACTCGAGGGCCTTGCAGTCGCCGCCTGGCGGGCATGGATCGCCTTCGCCGCCTTCGGCATCTTCACTTTGTTCCGCGGCGACGCGTCGCTGCGGGCGCTGAAGCTCACGATCGGGCCCGGACTGGCCTTCGGTCTCGGCATCGCCCTGTTCTTCAGCGCCACTCAGGTCACGAGCGTCGCCAACGCCAGCCTCCTGACCGTGATGCAGCCCCTGCCGCTGCTGGTCGCCGCCCGCTTCCTCTTCGGCGAGCGCGTCGGCGGCCGGGATCTGGCATGGATGCTCCTCGCAATCGCCGGCGCCGCGTTCATGGTCCTGTCAGCGGACTCCGGCGGCACCGCCGACATCCGCGGTGACCTTCTCGCCATGGGAGGCACCCTCGGCGGGGCGACGTACTTCGTCCTGGGCAAACGGGCACGCACCGAGATCGAGACCATGCCGTTCATGACCGGCATGATGTTCTGGGGGGCCGTCGCGCTGACCCCGGCGGTCCTCATCGCCGGACAGGACCCGATCACGACTGATGGCACGGAGTGGCTGCGACTCATCGCCGTCGGACTCATCCCCGGCCTGGGCCACATGCTCATCAACTACTCGCACCGCAGCGTTCCCCTCGTGCTGATGGGACTGTTCCAGCTACTCATGCCGGTCGCGGCAGCCGTTCTCGCCTGGTGGTTCCTGGACCAGTCGCTCACAGCGGGGCAGGCGCTCGGGGGCGCCATCGTCCTCGGAGCGCTGGCGGCCCACACCCTCCATCGCACCGGACGGTCAGGCGCACCCGAGCCACCGGTTCGGGACGAGGCCGCACACAGCTGAGATCCCGGGCGGCGGATCGCGCGCCGGGTCGGCCCCCACCCCTCCACCAGGGGCCGACCCGGCCGCATCATCGTGGGCCGTCCACCACGTGTCGCGAGGCGCGATCGCTAGGGTCTGTCCCGTGGACACCGAATCGTCAGCGCCCGCCCGCCGTCTCGAGAACCTCCGCCGGTGGAACGTCGGCGTCGGCCTCGTCCATCTCCTCCAGGGCGTCGCCATCCTCCTGCTGGCCAACGGGTTCTCGATCGACGTGGTCGCGTTCGTCCAGGAAGGCCCCCCGGGGACCGAACTGAGGAGCGAGGCGGTCTTCTTCGGGCTGCCGTTCGCGATAGCGATCGCCACGTTCCTGTTCCTGGCAGCAGCGGACCACCTCGTGACAGCCGGGCCGGCCCGAGGGTGGTACGAGGCGAATCTGGCACGGTCGATCAACCCGGCGCGGTGGGTCGAGTACTCGATCAGCGCCTCGATCATGGTCGTGCTGATCGCGATGCTCCCGGGGATCACCAACCTCTACGCGCTCATCGGCCTCTTCGGAGCCAACGCGGCGATGATCGGCTTCGGTTGGCTCATGGAGCGGACGAACGACGGCGATGGTCCCGTCGACTGGTGGCCGTTCGTGGCCGGTTGCCTGGTCGGGGCGGTCCCGTGGATCGCCATCACGGTGTCGATCGTCGTCTCCTCCACCGAGGGCGACGGCGTACCTGGCTTCGTCTACGGGATCTTCGTGTCACTGTTCATCCTGTTCAACTGCTTCGCGTTGAACCAGTGGCTGCAGTACCGCGGGCGCGGCCGATTCGCCGACTACCTCTACGGCGAGAAGGTCTACCTCGTTCTCAGCCTCGTCGCGAAGAGTGCGCTCGCCTGGCAGGTGTTCGCCGGCACCCTGGCGGACTGATCAGGAGATCTGGCGGACGAGCGAGTTCGGGTCGTACTCGAGCCAGCTCTCGGCGACCCGTCCCCGGTCGATCCGGTCGATACGGGTCACCGTCACGCCCACCGACCGACCGGTGGCCCCCACCGGCCCGAAGTCCCCGGTGTGGGTGCCCCGCCAGCGGACCCGGGTGGCGACGAGGTCACCCTCGGCCACCTGCAGTTCGATGGTCGGCGTGAAGTCGGCGAACGCCGAGAACATCTCGACGACGTCGGCGACCATCGCCGTCACACCCTTGGTGACCTCCCCGCCCGGAGCGTGCTGCACGTAGTCGGGCGTGAGCAGCTCGGCGAGACGCCCTGCGGGCTCACGGCTCCTGAAGGCGTCGATGAGCGAACGGACCAGTGACTTGGCTTCGGCGGTGTTCATGGGTCCTCCAGGGCGGACTGGGCTGCTGCGAGACGGGCGACCGGGACCTGGAAGGGCGAACAGCTCACATAGTCCAGGCCGAGGCGGTCGAAGCGGCCGATCGAGGCCGGGTCACCGCCGTGCTCCCCGCAGATACCCACTTCGAGATCGGGTTTCAGCTCCCGGGCATCGCGGACCGCGATGTCGATCAGACGACCCACGCCACCCTCGTCGAGGGAGTGGAACGGACTCTCGGCCAGGACGCCTTCCTCCACGTACCGCATCAGGAAGCCCCCTTCGGCGTCGTCACGCGAGATACCGAAGGTCATCTGGGTCAGATCATTCGTGCCGAACGAGAAGAAGTCGGCCGTCTGCGCTATCTCAGCGGCGGTCAACGCCGCCCGGGGGATCTCGATCATCGTGCCGAAGGCGTAGTCGATCTCCACGTCGGCCATCTCCAGCACGTCGTGGGCGACCTCCTCGAGCATCGTCCGCATCCGTCGCAGCTCCTCGGCATCGGCGACGAGGGGGATCATGATCTTCGGGTGGACCTCGACGCCCTCCCCGGCCACGGCGAGAGCGGACTCGAATATCGCCCGGACCTGCATTCGGACGAGTTCGGGCATGAGCAGCCCCAGCCGCACTCCGCGCAGGCCCAACATCGGGTTGGCCTCACCGAGCTCGTGAACGCGGCGCAGCATGAATCTGGCCTCCTCGAGCTCGTCGGCGAGCTCCTCGAGCGTGTCCATGTCAGCGGCCGTGGTGAGCCGCACGTGGATGTCGTGGACGCGACGGGTGAGCTCCACCGCCCCGGGCAGGAACTCGTGCAGTGGCGGGTCGATGAGACGGATGATGACCGGCAGTCCGTCCATCACCCGGAACAGGCCCGCGAAGTCACGGCGCTGGTGCGGCAGGAGAGCAGAGATGGCGTCGCTGCGTTCCCGGTCGGACTCGGTCACGATCATCCGCTGCACGATCGGGAGGCGGGCAGGGTCGAAGAACATGTGCTCGGTGCGGCACAACCCGATCCCCTCGGCGCCGTAAGCGCGCGCCCGTTCGGCGTCGACAGGGGTGTCGGCGTTCGCCCTCACACCGAGGCGGCGATGCTCGTCGGCCCACTCCAGCAGACGCCGCAGCCACTCGTCCGCGAGGTCGGGGACCATCAGCTCCAGTGCTCCGAGGTGGACCTCACCGGTGGTGCCGTCGATCGTCAGCCAGTCGCCCTCGGCGACCACCGTGTCACCGGCTCTGATCTCGCGCGCGCCCAGATCGACCTCGAGGGCGTGAGCTCCGACCACCGCGGGGCGCCCGAACTGGCGGGCGACGAGAGCGGCATGGCTGGTACGCCCTCCGCGCGCCGTCAGGATCCCCTGCGCGGCGAGCATCCCGTGCACGTCGTCGGGCTTGGTCTCGGGACGCACGAGGACGACCTTCTCGCCATCGGCGGCCCACCGCGCCGCCAGATCGGCGTCGAGAGCCGCCCGACCGACCGCAGCGCCCGGTGAGACGTTGAGCCCGGTCGCGAAGGGGGTGCGGGAGCCGTCTGGGGATGGCGCGAGCTGGGGATGCAGGAACGCCTCGACGTGATCAGGGGCGACCCGCATCAGCGCCTCGGTGGGCTCGATCAATCCCTCGTCGACCATCTCCACGGCCGAGCGCACCGCAGCACGGGCGGTCCGCTTGGCGTTGCGGGTCTGGAGGAGCCACAGCTTGCCCCTCTCCACGGTGAACTCCATGTCCTGGATGTCACGGTGGTGCTTCTCGAGTCGCCCCGCGATCTCGACGAGCTCCCCGTAGACCTCGGGCATGTCGGTGGCCAGCTGATCCAGGGGAAGTGTGGGCCGTGTGCCCGCCACGACGTCCTCACCCTGCGCATTGACGAGGTAGTCGCCCTCGAGGCCCGGTGCGCCCGTCGCGGCATTGCGTGACATGGCGACGCCCGTCGCCGAGTCGGCACCGAGGTTGCCGTAGACCATCTTCACGATGTTCACCGCCGTGCCGAGATCGTCAGCGATCCCCGACGCGGACCGGTACGCGATGGCCCGGGGCGTGTTCCAGCTGGCGAAGACGGCCTCCACCGCCATACGTAGTTGCTCGAAGGGGTCATCGGGGAACGTCGTCCCGGACCATCGGGCCACGATCGCCTTGAAGTCCGAGACGATCTCCCGCAGGTCCTCGACCGTGAGTTCCGCGTCCGAGTCGACCCCCTTGTCGGCACGCCTCTGGGTGAGTACGTCTTCAAAAGGTTCGTCGCGCACGCCGAGGACCACGGTCCCGAACATCTGCACGAGCCGGCGGTAGGAGTCGAACGCGAAACGCGGGTCGCCGGTGTGATGGGCGAGACGCTCGACCGCCGCGTCGGAGAGGCCGACGTTCAAGACGGTGTCCATCATCCCGGGCATGGAGATGCGTGCACCGGACCGCACCGATACGAGCAGCGGATCGTCACCCCCGCCGAAGGTCTGCCCCGACTCCTTCTCCAGCCTCCGCACGGCCTCGACGACCTCGTCCCAGAGCCCGTCGGGCATGGCCTCGTCACGCAGGTAGTCCAGACATGCGCGGGTCGTCACCGTGAACCCGGGAGGGACGGGAACACCCATCCGCGACATGAGAGCCAGGTTGGCGCCCTTGCCTCCGAGGAGGCTTCTCACCCCGTCCCACCCGTCGACGATCTCCTCGGCATCCGAGAGGTCCTCGAACCCGAACACCCAGCGCTCCGTCATGAAACCCTCCGGTGAAGACCCGTGCGACTCCCCAGTGAGCCCGACTACGGCCCGTCTTGCCAGGGGCCTTGGACCCTCGGCACACGGGAACTGTGTGCCGGGCATCTCGAAGGCCGGCGTGCCACGTGGAGACGTCGGACGTTCAGGTCAGCCGAACCACCGGTGCCGCGGCAAGCGTCCGGCGTCGATGTCCAGCCGGGCTCCGGTAGCCATCTCGCGGGCGTCGGACGCCGACAACGGGCCGCAGAGGCCGAATCCCTGACCCAGACGGCATCCCGCCGCCACGGCGCGCTTGCGTTGGAGCTCAGTCTCGATCCCCGTGGCGACCACGTCGAGCCCGGCCGCCTCCAACGCCGTGACGGCCGAGGAGTAGACGGCACGGCCGGTCGCGGACCCCGACAGGTCCGACCCGAGACGGCGGTCGATCTTCGCGATCTCGAACGGGGTGTCACCGAGTCGGGCCGAAGTCGCGAGAGCCGCGCCGAAGCCGTCGAACACGAGCCGGACCCCGAGATCGGCCAACTGCTCGAGTCGGGTCGTCGCCTGAGCGTCGAACGCCATGTCGCCCGGCACCTCGAGCCACAGCAACGCCGGGTCCAAGCCGGTCTCGTCGAGGGTCGTTCTCACCACGTCGACGACCGCCGCGTCACGCAGTTCGTCAGCCCCGATGTTCACCGAGACGAACAACGGTGCCTCATCCACCGCACCCCATTCGATCGCCGCTCGGCAAGCTGTCGTGACGACGTGGCCCGTGAGCTCGGCGAGAACGACACTGCGACGGGCCAGCGGGAATATCGCATCGGGGGACATCAACCTTCCGCCACCACGACGCCAACGCGTCAGAGCTTCGAAGCCCTCGATGCGCCCCGTCTCCATGTCGACGAAGGGTTGGAACTCCAAGAGCAGACTCCCGTCGCCGATGGCCGTCCGCAGTTCGCGCCGGACACCGAGGCGTTCTGTGAGCATCCTGACCGACTCCGGGTCGAACAGGTGCACCGGGATGTCGCGATCGACAGCGATACCGACCGCCCTCTCGGCGCGCTCGACGAGTACCGCTCCGTGATCCGTGTCGGGCTGGGTCGCGAACGCGATGCCCTGCGTGACCGCCGGGTCGAGACAACCGTCGCCCTCGACATCGCAGACCGCACGCGCGACGCGCTCGGCGACCGCGAACACCTCGTCCGCCGTCTCCACGCACCGGAGCACGATCATGAGACGCTCCCCGCTGCGAACCGACACCGCGGCGTCCCCGGGAACGGCGTGACGTACCGCATCGACGAGTCTGTCCTCACCGTCGCCACCGCGGCGCCGCCTCCCGCGAGCGTGGACACTCAGCACCGCTACGGCCTCGACACCGCTCACCGACTCCCTCAGGGCCTCGTCGATCACGGCGACGACCTCCGCCGCATCGCCGCGACCGGCAGCGGACCCGGGCGACACCGGTCCCGGCGCCGCCCGGCTCGCACCACGCCCCGCCTTCGGATTCGACGCCCGCCGCCGCACCACGGCGAAACAGACGGCCCGCCACAACGCTCCGGCATCGAGACCGGCCCCGTCGACGACTTCGTCGGCACCGGCTGCGATCGCTTCGAGAGCGGCCCCGTCGTCTCCTCCTTCGGCCACCACCACGACCGGCAGGTCCGCCCGGGCAAGCCTCACGCGCGCGACCATCTCGAGGACGTCGCCATCGGGTCGCCCCGCCACCAGGACGACACAGTCCACGCCCAGGGCCCCGGGCGCCCCCGGGGCCTGCGCCGACCACGGGGCCGTCTCGACGTGGACAGCGGGAGACGCGCCGCGAACGACCCCGGCGATCTGTGAACCTTCGACCTCGTCTCGGGCCACCACGAGCAGACGTCCAACCTCAGCGGAGACCTGGCGTCGGGTCGACCGACCCACCACTGCGTCGTGCGCTTCCATCTCGTCACCTGAATACCGGCCCCGGTGCGCGGCGTCCCTACCATCGGCCGGAGCCGGGGATTGTTGAACCGGGCGGAGAGGAACTCAACTCGTGCTTCTGCCAGCCGATGAGATGGCTGTCTTCTGACAGCAGGCGGGAACCTGATGCGAAAGATCCTCGGCAGGGCGACGGAGCGCACCCCACCGAACGTCGACGGCGACACCACGGACCACGCGGCCGTCGCGAGCGACATCGACAGACAGCACCGTGACCTCGTGGTCACCATGGAAGCCGCGGGAATCGCCACCTGGAGTCTGGATGCCACTGCTGACGTGGTCACGGTGTCGCCGAACTTCGCCGACATCGTGCCGGTGACGGGAACCCCGCCCGTCTGCTCAACGGACCTGGTCGCCGTCTTCGGCGACGAGATCGAACCGATCCTCACGGCGCGTGGCGAGCACGGAATCGAGCACTTCGAGTTCCACACCAGCGTCGGCGACCACCCGACAACGCGCACCGTCCAGCTTCGGGGAAGACGTGAGAGCGCTGCCGACGGGTCGACGGTCGCGGTACGCGGCGTCGTCGCCGACGTCACCGGCCTCGACCACGAGCTCCGACGCAGCCGCGACGCCGAGACCCTGTACCGCACGATGGTCGAGTCGAGCACCTCCGCCGTCATCCAACTCGACGAGTCCGCGTCGATCCGCGATTGGAACGGCGCCGCGACCGCCTGCCTCGGTTGGACCGCCGAGGACGTCGAGGGCCGCAACCTGGTCGAGTTGCTCATGGCCCCCGAGGACCGCGACGGGCTGCGGCGCGTCCTCAACCGAATGCTCGCGGGCGACGGCGCAGCGGAGCCCTCCCCGCCGTCGATCGTCGAAGCGGTGGCGCTTCACCACGACGGCCACCCCGTCGACCTCGAGATCTCCTGGTCCGTGGTGGAGACCACCGATGGCCCGCGGATCTGCCTGTTCAGCCGCGACGTGTCCGAACGGCACCGCTTCGAGGACGAGTTGACACGTCACGCGCTCTACGACGACCTCACTGGCCTGCCCAACCGAGTCCTGCTGACGGACCGCATCAACTCGGCGCTCGACAGACTCGAACGCGTGGCGAACCGGACCGTGGGCGTGTGGTTCGTCGACATCGACCGGTTCAAGATCGTGAACGACAGCCTCGGCCACACCTTCGGCGACCGGGTGCTCGTGGAAGTCGCGAAGGTCCTTGCCGGCTCGGTACGCAAGTCCGACACGGTTGCCCGCTTCGGCGGAGACGGCTTCGTCGTCGTCGCCGAGACCGGGACGTCGAGAGTCGACGCGACCCGACTCGCGGACCAGATCCTCGCCGCGTTCGACGCACCGCTGGAAGTCGCCGGCCGGTCGCTCAAGATCGACCTGAGTATCGGCGTCGCACTCACCACCGACCCCGGCAATGACGCCGACCGACTGCTCGCCAACGCCGACTCGGCCATGCACAGGGCCAAGGTCGTCGGCGGTCGTCGTTTCGTCGTCTTCGACGAGGAGATGCACACGATCGCTCTGCGTCGCCTCGACGCGGAGCGAGCGCTGCGTGAAGCCCTCGCCGTCGGAGCGATCGTTCCGTACTTCCAGCCCGTCGTCACGGTCGACAATCGGATCGTCGGCGCCGAGGCACTCGCCCGTTGGCTTGACGACGCCGGCACCCCGATCCCGCCCAGCAGGTTCATCGAGTTGGCGGAATCCACCGGGATGATCGCCGAACTCGGACGTCAGATCCTCGACGCGGCCTGCGCCGAAGTCGCCCGGTGGCGCTCCGATCCGCGACGAGCGTCCCTCACCGTCGCCGTCAACGTGTCGGGGAGTCAGTTGAGTCAGCCCGGTTTCGTCTACGAGATAGCGGAATGCCTCGACCGGCACGACCTCCCGTCCGACGCCCTCGTGCTGGAGTTGACCGAGACGACGCTCATGGACGATCGATACACGGCGTCCAGGGCCGTCGAGGAACTCGCCGCTCTCGGCATCTCCATCGCAGTCGACGACTTCGGGACCGGCTACTCGTCGCTCGCCTACCTTCGACGGTTCCCGGTGGACGTCCTCAAGCTGGACCGCTACTTCGTCAGCGGGCTGAGCCGCGACCCCGCCGACGCGGCGATCGTCGGCTCCATGATCGACCTCGCGTCCAACCTCGGCCTGAGGACCATCGCCGAAGGGGTAGAGGACCTCGGGCAGCTCAGGGCGCTTCGACGCATGGGATGTGACTACGGTCAGGGCTTCCTGTGGTCCGAAGCGCTACCAGCCGAGCAGTTCCGGGCTCTGACTACCCGGGGCCTCGACATCTCTCCCAGGCCGCCAACGGACAGGAGCGAGTCGCGACCATCGACCCCGGCGACCGCCGATCCGCCCGCCGCCGTTCACCCGTCGACCGGCGACGCGAACCAGAACCCGCCACGGGTCCTGCTGATAGATGACTCCACGCCCTACCGCAGCCTTCTACGGGCCCACCTCGAGCATGAGGGCCTCGTAGTCGTCGGCGAGGCCCCCGCTGGTGAACCCGGCATCGAGCTGGCCATCGAGCTCGAACCCGACCTCGTCGTATTGGACCTCGCCATGCCGGGTCTCGACGGCACGGAGGTCCTCGAGGCGCTGCGATTGCACTCGCCATCAGCGAAGGTCGTGGTGCTGACGGGCTACCTGTCCGCCGCGATCGCCCAGGACGTGGTGAGCGCGGGGGCCGTGCTCGCACTCGACAAGGCGGTCCCACCCGAGGACCTGGCGGGCCAGCTGCGGCAGCTGACCTGGGCGGCCCAGCCTCACCAACCTGTTGCCGAACTCAGTCCTCGTCAGAACCCGGCAACGTGACGATCTGCAGCCAGAACGACTCCAACGAACCGAGCGCGTCCATGAACTCCACCATCGTCACCGGCTTGGTGACGAACGAGTTGGCGTGCGACGAATACGAACGCAACACGTCGGCCTGCGCCGACGAGGTGGTGAGCACCACGATCGGAATGGCCAGCAGCTCAGGGTCGTTCTTGACCTCCTCGAGGACCTCGTGACCCGAGACCCTGGGGATGTTGAGGTCGAGGAGGACGAGATCGGGACGCTCGGCGTCGGCGTGCTCCCCCCGCTGGTGGAGGTAGTCGAGGGCCGCTTCCCCGTTCGTGACGACGTGGAGTTCGTTGGCGATGCGCGCCTGACGCAGCGCCTCGCGGGTGATGTTCACGTCGCCGGGACTGTCCTCGACCAGAAGGATGCTGACGGGCCTCACCGTCCGGTCACTCACCGGCTGCCTCCGTCGTGTCGCTGTAGGTCCATGCGGCCGACGCCGGCGGATCCGGCAGTGTCATCAGGAACACCGACCCACCCGATGCCGACTCCTCCACCCATATCTCGCCACCCATCGCTTCGATCGACTTGCGCGCGATCGCCAGTCCGATTCCCGTGCCGCCGTACTCGCCGCGACCGTGAAGACGCTGGAAGACCCCGAAGATGCGATCTCGGTACTTCTCGTCGATCCCGATGCCGTTGTCGGCGACCGAGATCAGCCAGCCGTCGTCACGTCGCTCCGCGCCGATCTCGACGACCGGGGGGACGCCTTCGCGCCGGAACTTGATCGCGTTGCCGATCAGGTTCTGGAAGAGCGCGCCGAGGCCCTTGCGGTCGGCGATGACCGTCGGCAGATCACCGAACCGGACAGACGCTTCGGCCTCGGCGATGGCGACAGAGAGGTCTGCCGTGACCCTCTCCACCACCTCGCCGAGGTCGACCTCTTCGGGCTCGATCACGCGGCCGGCCCTCGAGTAGGCGAGCAGGTCGTCGATCAGTGTCCGCTGGCGCGCGCACCCGTCCACCGCGAACTCGATCCACTTGCGTGCGTCGTCGTCGAGTTCGTCGCCGTAGCGCATCGCGAGCAGCTCCACGTGCCCCGAGATCACGCGTAGCGGCTCAGAGAGGTCATGTGACGCAACGTATGCGAACTCGGTGAGCTGCCGGTTGGACCGCTCGAGGTCCAGGTTGCGCCGCCGTAGTTCGGCTTCGGCCTCCTGCAGCGCCTCGCGGGCGGCGCGGGCCTCCGTCACGTCCACCACCTGCAGGATCATGTCCGAACCAGACCCGTTCGCGGCGACGTCGGCCACGTGGATCGTGACACGCCGCTCGGTTCCGTCACGGAGCCGCCAGCGCTCCTCGCGCGAAGCGTGGGGCTCGTCCTCCGTCGAACTCAGTGAGGCGCGACCACCACCCTCGGACCACCTCTCGACGACGTCATCGAGGACCTCGCCGGCCTCGACGTCGCCGATGAGGGAGCGCATGACGTCGTTGGTCCACTGGATCGAGCCGTCGTGGGACAACACGACCATTCCTATGGGCGCCGCCCTGAAGACGTCGAGTGGGATCTCGAAGCTCATGTGATCGAAGAGTCCGATGTCGGGTCAGCCTTCCGCCGGGGACTCCGCCGCTCGAAGGCCTCCTCCGACACTACCTGGCCGGACCGGGCCGGCCGCGCGGATGCCAGGCGGGAGCCCGCCGCGGCGAGCCCTGCGAGGCCGTCGCGTCGGTGCCACCGCAACATCAGGCGCGCCGCACCGATGGCGGCGAGTTCCCGGCGTGGGCCGCTGTCGGGGTCGAGCCACGCCGGGGTCATCTCGGCTTCGACGGTGACGAGGAACCCCTCCGGATCGGCCGTGACCGCGGACCTGGCGAGACCCGCGAGGTCCGCGATCGCGCCCAGGTCGGACTCCGACGCATGCAGGTTCACGCCGTCAGCCACCCGCCCGGCGAGGGTGGCCATCTTCGGGCCGTTGGCACCGACGATCAGCGGCGGGATCGGATCCGGAACCAGGAATCCAGTCGGGTCACTGAGACCGAAGTGCGCCCCGCGCAGTGAGGTGCCCTCCCACAGAGCGCGGATCATGGCGATCGACTCCTCGGTGACACGGCGCCGCGTGGCCGCCGGCAGCGGGGTCATCCCCGCCATGATCAGTTCCCGCGCGAACGGTGATCCGGGGCCCGCTCCGGCCCCCAGGCCGACGACGATCCGTCCACCGCTGAGCTCCTGGAGACTGGCGATCGCGACCGCCAGCTCGACGGGGTGGTGCCTGGTCGCATTGATGACCAGCGGGCCGACCGTGACCGAGCGCGTCGCAGTCACGAGCGCGGTGAGGGTCGGCCAGACATGGCGGATCGTCGACCCGCCGAGTGTCACCCCCGACAGGTGGTCGTAGGTGAAGACCCCGTCGAAGCCGACCTCCTCGGCCGCCTGCGCAGCTTCCACCATCGCGGGAAGCGGGCAGTCGGTGGGGTCGAGAACGACGTCGATGTGCACGGGTCGGGAGCTCTCCGGTTCGGTGCGGCGCCGGGTCGACCGGCCGGGGTCAGGGGAGATAGACGAGATCCGAACGGTCACGACGGCCCTGCGTGAAGCCTTCCATCGGCAGGGGAAAGCCCCCTCCGGCGCCGAGTGCACCCGACACGGACCAGTCGTGGACGACGACGCGGTGGGCGATGCGCCAGACCCCGTCGCGCTGCTCGAAACGGTCGACGTAGCGTCCGAAGAAGACGTCGAGCCATTCCTCGTCGTCAGCGCTGCGCCGCAGGAACGCCAGCCCGTAGGACTCGGCACGCGCCGTTCCCGCGTCCAGGTCGGTGATCTCGATCAGGACGTTGGCCACCGCGTGGGTCGTGTGGTGGGCCCTCCCGGACAACGAATCCACGATGAACTCAGCGAACTCGTGCCCGTTGCCCTTGAAGTGGCCGTGATCGTCGTAGCTGTCGGCGTGGTAGCAGCTGCGGAGTACCTCGACGTCGAGCCGGTCGATACCCCGGCTGTAGCGCATCAGTACGTCACGGATCTCGTCCTTGGCGACGAGTCTGGCTAGAGCGTCGGTCACGGTCACTCCCGGTGTCGTGGGTCCGGACCGACGTGCACGCCGGTCCGGAGCGCGACCCTAGCCCGCGGCGGCGACGCCGGTCCTTGGCGCTTTACAGGCCGAGGGGTCAGATTTATGATCAGAAACTCACCCCGGAGGTACGCGCCCATGACAATGACCGAATCCCTCGCCCCGTCCGCGGACGAGCTCGCCGCGATGACACCCGAGCAGTTCGTCGAACTGATCCGTTCGGAGTTGTCCAAGCCCGGCCAGGGGATGGCGAACCACCCGATCGTCCTGGAGATGGAGGCCGGCACGGCGACGACCGAGCAGCTCCAGCTCTGGACCGAGCAGTTCTACCTGCACATCTCCAAGATGCTTCCGTGGATCGGGCTGATGTTCACCAACTGCCCGTACGAAGAGGTCCGCACGACCCTTGTGAAGAACCTGGCCGAAGAGTGCCTCGGGAACTTCACCAACACCGCGGCACACCCCGAACTCCTCCTGCGCTACGCGGAGGCGCTCGGCGACGACCCCGACCGGATCAGGGCGGCAGAGCAGCTCCCCGCCGGTCGGCGACTGACCGACTACTTCGAGTTCATGGGACGTTGTCGCGAGTGGTACGTGCCCCTGGCCGCCATCGGGATCGGGCTCGAGTCCTTCGTCCCGGAGACCTTCACCCGCATCGTGGAGGCGAACAAGGCGAACTACTCCATGACCGACGAGCAGCTGATCTTCTGGACGATGCACATCCTCGCCGACGAGGAACACGGCGACGAGGGCATCGAGATCGTGTCGGAATGGGTCACCGACGCCGAAGGTCGACGCAACGTGTACGACTGCACGATCGAGACCGGGCGCCTGTTCCACGACCTGTGGATGATCTACGCCGACGCCTGAGCGGACCCGGGTCACGCCCCACGAACGCCCGTGATCCGCGAAGATGAGCGCTACAGGGGCGGGAACGTCCGCGTGACGACCAGGGGGACGACATGACCGAGGCGCAGATGGAGTCGGTGCGGGACATGGAGCCCGCGCCGTACATCCGCGACATGCAACAGCTCACCGACCACGCCGAGTGCGAGGAGGTGTTGAAGTCGAAGGACTTCATCCAGGGCTCACACCGCGAGTCCGCCGCGTTCTTCGCAGAGAGCCTGATCATGTTGGACGGCGAGCCGCACTTCGAGCGGCGGCGCCTCGAATCGGTCCTGTTCACCAAGGCGGCCCTCGAGCACTACGAACGACGCGCACTGGATCCCCACATCGATCAGGTCATCGCCGAGGCCGCTGCCAACAATCGTGGTGACGACGGGGTCGTGCGCGGTGACCTGTGCCAGATGCTTCGAGAGATGCTCGCCCGCATCTCGGCCACCATCACGGGCATCGACGGCGTGGACGACCCGGAGGCGACTGCCCGGTTCCGCTGGTTCCTCGAGCAACTCGGCACGGGCGTCACCGTCGAGTGGTCCACCGAGGACCACGATGCCGTCATCTCCCGGATCCTCGGGGTACGCGACCTGTTCGTCGAGGAGTTCTTCGGCCCGTCACTGGAACGTCGCCGCGACCTGGTCGCCCGCCACGAGGCCGGCGAACTCGACGAGGGTGACCTTCCGACGGATCTGCTCACACTGATGTTGGCCAACTGGAACCCGGACTGGGATCCCGAGGTGCCCCTGCGGGAGGCGACGCTGTTCCTCGTCGCCGCGACGCAGACCACCACCCACACGGGCCCCCACGTGATCCGTCACCTCGACGAGTGGCTGGCTGACAACCCCGGCGACCGTGAGCACCTCGAGGACCCGGAGTTCCTCAAGAAGGCCGCGTACGAGGCGCTGCGCCTGCACCTGCCCGCACCGGCACTGCTGCGTCAGGCCGTGCGCGACGTGGAACTCTCGACCGGTCGACGTGTGGCCGAGGGCGAGCGGGTGGCGTGCATGTTCACCCCGGCCAACCGCGACGAGAAGGTGTTCGGAGACACGTTCAGATCCTTCGACCCCCATCGGGACACCGGCAGTGCGAAGCCCTGGGGTCTCGCATTCGGCGGAGGCGAACACATGTGCATCGGACGGGCCCTCGTCACCGGCCTGTCGGCCCGGACAGACGGAACCGAAGGCACCGACGGGACCATCGTGCGGATCCTCCGTGCGCTGTTCCGGGCAGGGGTGAAGGTCGACCCCGACGACAGCCCCGCCTACACGGAGGCGAGCCACCACGACGCCTACGAGCGTTTCCCCGTCGTCTTCACCAACCTCTAGGGGCGGCCATGAGAGTCGAAGTGGATGAGATCGTGTGCCAGGGCACCGGATACTGCCAGCGCATCGCGCCCGAGGTCTTCGAGGTCGTGGACGGGATCGCGAAGGTTCTTGTCAGCGATCCGGGCGAGGAACTCCACGACAAGGTGGACGAAGCCGAGCGCATCTGCCCGAGCCGCGCGATCACCGTGTGAACGGGCCGCTCACAGAGCGCGCCCCTCGTTGACGTCGCTCCAGTGGATCGGAGCGTCCCATAGTTCGGGCCTGGTCCTGTCCACAAGGCAACAGAACAACACGATGTCCGCACGCATGGCTCTCCCCGCCGCGTCGGCGTCGCCACGCACGATCGCGTCTGCGAGCAACGTGTGCGACCTGACCAGGTCAGCGAGATCCGACGGAGCGAAGGTCACCTGGGCCACGTAGGGCACGGTCACGTGGTGAAGGGCCTTCAACAGGAACGCCAGTAGCGGGTTGGTCGAACTCGCCGCCACCAGGTCGTGGAACTCGGCGCTCAGTTCCGTCGTCGCCAGGAGCGCGTCCGATGTTGCGGCCATGGCCGCGACATTGCGCTCCAGACGCTCACACAGCTGCGCATCCGCGACCTCGGCCGCACGGGCCGCGATCGGCGGCTCGACCACCATCCGCGCGTCGATGACCGACCGGAACGTGGAACCCACGATCTCCAACAGCAACGCGATGTTGCCCGCCATCGGCCTGGCGTCGAGTTCGGACACGACGGGCCCACCGTTGGGGCCGGTGCGGATGGAGATGACGCCCTGGGTCTCGAGGAGCCGCAACGCCTCTCGGGTCGTGCTCCGCGCCACACCGTAGCGCTCGATCATCTCCGACTCCGGTGGAAGCCTCGCGCCCGGGGCGGTGCCGTCGTCGACGAGGTTCCGGACGATGTCCTGGGCCAACAACAGCGACTTCTTCGCCGGTTGCGGCCTGCGTTCGTCCCCTGTGGGCGTCCTCGACACGCCCGGAGTCTACGGATGGACCGCCTCGCCGTGTCGACCGGGAGGGGCGGACACCACCGAGAGCGGGCCGGATCAACACGACGGCGGCTCGCCGCGCAAAGCCGATCGTGGCAGCCGCCCGGTGCGCAGGAACGTCTCGCGGTGGGTGGTTTCGGAGAGCCCGTAGGAGCGCCAGGCCCACAGCAGGCACCCGGCGCCGACCACCTCCATCACGACGAGCGCCCACACCGGCTCCAGGCCCGGCAGGTCGGCGTCGTCGACCGACAGGCCGAACGCCGGCCACCAGAATAACTCGGTGCGCGCCCATGCCCCGTCGAACACGAGATAGAAGAACAAGCCGATGGCGAGGCCGAGCCAGCGGCGCTGGACGAGCCGTCGGCCACGGCCGAGGATCATCACGAGGGCCAGCACCACGCACGGGAACGCGAGCGTATGCATCACCCAGGGGCCACCCAGGGCGACTTCGATCACAGGAAACACCGAGCCCACCAGGACGAGGCGGTAGTCGATGGCGGGGCTCGCGAAGATCGCAACGACGCTGACGAGCGTCAGCCCGGCGAACCAGAAGAACATCGGGCGCTCAGTGGACGAGGATGCGCCCGCACTCGAAACAGAGGGCCACCTCGTCGGGGTCGGAGTGACGGAGCTTGTCGACCTCGACGGCGGGCAGAGTGAGGTGGCAGCCGTCGCAGCTCGTACCCACCAGGCGGGCCACCGCGATCCCTCCCAGCTGAGACCGCAGCTTCTCGTACCGCTCCACGAGCTCGGCCGACACCTCGGCGGCGGCGGCGGCGCGACGGTCGTTCAGATCCGCCATCTCCGAGTCGATCTCGGCCTCGGCCGCACCCAATGCTGCCCGGAAGTCGTCACGCTGTGCGGCGAGTTTGCCGCGTTCGGCGTCGATCGCCTCCTGCTCGGCGCGTAGCGGCTCGTCGGATTCCATCAACTCGATGATCTGATCCTCGAGGTGTTCCTGGCGTCGACCGAGACCTGCCAGCTCCTCCTGGAGTGCCTGCAGCTCCTTGACGGCGGTCACCGAGCCGCCGTAGAGCCGGGCGTTCTCGAGATCACGGCGGTCCTCGACGGAACGGACCTCGTCCTCCAGGCGCTTCTGGTCACGCTCGAGGGAATGGCGGGACACGAGTACCGGCTCCTCCCGAACGTCGAGCGCAGCGAGTTGCGTGTCGACTCCGGCGATCTCGGCCCTCGCCGGTAGTGTCGCCCGGCGATGCACGAGCTGATCGATTGCCGTGTCCAGATGCTGAAGTGCCAGAAGGCGTTCGAGTTCGCTCATGGTGTCGTGTCCGGACCTCACAGGGCCGGACCGTCACCCTACCCACCCGGAACCGCCGGTGGTGACCACAGATGGTCGAAATGAACGGACCACCGCTGCGGCTCCACGTCGTCGGCCGCGACGAGCCGACGCTGGCGCTGGTCGGCGCGCTGCGCACGACGGGGCCGGCCCATGTGACGATCGCCGGCGACGTCGCCGACCCCGGGCTCGACGGCGTCACGGTCGTTCCCCCCACCCGCCCCCCCGCCGACCCCGACATCGTCCTGATCGGCATCGACGAGGCCGCCACGTTCGACACCGCCCACGTCTGGGCACCCGCAGGGCGTGACTGCCTCACGGTCGTCGCCCCACCCGGTGCCCCCGACCGGTCCGCGCTGGCGGGGCTGGGCGTCCACCGGTACGCGCTGGCAGCATCCGCGCTGTACGCCCCGGCGCTCGGCAGGCTCCTGGTCGAATCCGACGCCATCGCGCGCCCCCACAGGGTCGCCGTCGCGGTCGCCCTGCCGGATGCAACGGCTGCGGCGGCCGTCGAGGTGCACTGCGTCGCGTCGGCGATCGCCCTGGCCCTCACCGTTGCGACACCGGCTCGCCCGGTGGCCGTACAGCGGCGTCCCGAAGGCACGCGTGCGGGACGCATCACATTCGACGACGGGACCGTCGCCGAGTTCACGGGCGCCCGCGGCCGCGGATCCCACACGGAGGTCCAGGTGGCAGGCGCAGACGGGACCGCCCGGCTCGAGCTCGCCGCCGGCTACGGGTTGGAGCGCAACGGCGAACCGGTGGAGATCCCACAGGCCGATGCACCGAGACGCACGGGCTTCGTCGACCTCGCCATCGCCATGCGTGCCGCGGCCCTCGGCCGCCGGGAGCCACCGCTACGGGCGGGCAGTGCGTTCGCGGCCGAGATCCTCGACATCCTCGACGAGTTGGGCGACTGATCGCCCACCCGCCTTTCGCTCAGGCAAGCTTGCGGTGGTCCCACGATGCGACAGCGGTGACGCCCACCCGCACGGCGACGCGTTTCGCGGCGACTGCCGGTGCCCGTGCCGCAGCGTCCTCGGGCGCCACTGACGGGTCGTAGCGGACCATGGTGGCGATCACGTGCCGCTCGACCTCGGAGACGTCGGTGATCAACTCGGCGACACCACTGATCTGGGCGCCCCGGAGCTCCGGGTAGGTCTCCCCCGCCTCCACGAGACACGTGAGACGGGGATCGCGACGAAGATTCACGATCTTGCGTGACCGGGCGAACGTGTGGAAGACGATCTCGCCGTGGTCGAGAGCGAACCAGAGCGGAACGAGATGGGGCGTTCCGTCGGCGTTGACCGTCGCCACGTGCACAGTGCGCGACACCTCGAGGAACTCGGCCAGTTCGGGCTCGGTCATCCGGATCTCGTCACGTCTGCTGGCCATCATCATCCCCCTGTCGGCCGCGCGCGTCCACGGCGGCGCGACGACACTACCCAGCCGGGTCAGCCGAGGCGACGACGGATCAACTCGCGCCGTTCGAGGAGCTCCGCGTAGCTCAGCTGCTCGGTCTCGGGATCCACCCCGAACTGTCCCTTCAGGGCCGTCAGGTCGACTTCGTAGTCCTCGGGGCGCATGCCCACCTCCGCCGCGAGGCGGGAACCGTGGTTCTCGGCGAAGTAGCCCGAGATGTGGATGATCTCGGCGAAGAGGTCGAGGTCGGGCGCCAGCGTGGCGATCGCGGCGTCGAGGAACACGAGGTTCTTGGCGAACAACAGGAGCTCGCGGGGCATCCGCGCGCCGTACCCCATGAGCGCCCCCACGATCCTGTTCAGCTCGGCGACGAGTTCGTCTCGTTCGAGCGTCGTCGGGTCGACCCCCGGGCGGTCGAGACCCAGGTCCACCACCATCGCAGCGATGTCGGTGTCGGCCGGTAGGGCCCCGAGGTCGCGCAACGCCTCGAGCTGGCCCTGCGGGTTCGACACCGTCGCCGCGAGCAGCAGCCGCAGGAAGGCTCTGCGCTTCGGCTCGGTGAGGCGACCCGTGATTCCGTGGTCCAGCAGGGCGGTGCGCCCGTCGGGACGCACGAAGAGGTTGCCGCCGTGGAGGTCTCCGTGGAAGATGCCGTGCAGCAGGCAGCCCTCGAGGAACGCGATCATTCCGGACCTGATGATCTCGTGGGTGTCCAGCCCGGCGCCCTCGATCCGAGCGACGTCGTCGAACGCGAATCCCGACAGGCGCTCCATCACGAGCACGCGCTCGGTCACGAGGTCCGGATGCGGGCGCGGGACGACGAAGGCCCGCTGGTCCGTATCCGCCAGGTAGCTCGCCACGTCGACCATGTTCTCGGCCTCGAGGCGGAAGTCGAGTTCCTCCACGATCGACTGGGCGAAGACCTCGACCAGCGCGGGCGGGTTCGCCAGCGCGGCCACCGGGATCCGCCCGACCAGCCGCTCGGCGAGCCACGCCATCACCTCGATGTCGGTATGGACGACCTCGCCTATGGAGGGCCGCTGGACCTTCACGACCACCTCGACGGGGCCACCGAAGGACTCGGCGAGGACAGCGCGGTGTACCTGGGCGATCGATGCAGCGGCGACCGGTTCGCGGTCGAACTCGATGAACACCGCTTCGAGCGGCATGCCGAGATCGCCCTCGACCACGCGACGCACCGTCTCGAAGCGCTCCGCGGGCACGGCGTCGCGACATGCCGAGAACTCCTCGACCAGCTCCGCGGGGAACAGCCCGTGACCCGAAGAGATGATCTGGCCGAGCTTGATGAAGGTCGATCCGAGGTCCTCGCACGCGAGTCGCATCTCGCGCGACAACCTCCTGCGACGCCCAGCCCGGCCCGACGACGACCGCATCTCCGCGATCCGCCAGCGGGCCAGCGCCAGCCCCAGACGCGCCGAGACCCGCGCGAGGCGGCGCAGGGGGGGCACCCGGCGAGGACGCGTGAGTTCGGGGACCCTCGCCCTGACCTGTTGCCGCCGCGCCGTCAGACCCGCCCGCCACGAGAGCGACGTGAGATCCACGTTCCAGGGAGGATCATCGGAATAGGCGCCCAACGTGCGATCATCGGGCGGCTGGGTCGCATCCGCACAGGTCGGGTTCGTCGCGCCGGGCGTCATCGGTTCTTTCTACGCCGCGGGATGCCCAATCGGAGGCGCGTCCCCACGAATCCGCCCCGGACGCGAGACTGGGCTGATAGACGGGAGTGTGATGCGCAGCTCGGATCAACAGGTCACCGACGCACTCATCGACGCCGTCGTCGAATTGGGCCGGTCACGTGACCGCTCTCTGGGCGGCGACCGGATCGAGGCGATGCTGCGGGCCTACTACGGGAGGGCTTCGCACCTCGACCTCGACGGAAAGTCCCCCGCCGACCTCTACGGCGCCACGATCCGCCACCTCCGCCTCGGCGACAGTCGGCGCGTCGGCGAGACGAGGGTCCGGGCCTACAACCCGCAGGCCGGCGACGACGGCTGGCAGACCAGCCACAGCGTGATCGACGTGGTGACGGACGACATGCCGTTCCTGGTCGACTCCGTGACGGCGGTGATGAACCACCGCAACCTGGCCGTCCACGTCCTGTTCCATCCGATGGTGGAGGTATCGCGCGACGACGAGGGTCGCATCATCGGACTCGACGCGGACGAAGGCGGTGCCGCCGAGTCGTTCCTGCACTACGAGGTCGACCGTGTCGACGCCGACGAGTTGGCGACGCTCGAGACCGAGGTGCGTTCGGTACTCGCCGACGTGCGGGCCACCTACACCGACTGGCAGCCGATGCGTACACGGGCTCTCGAGCTCGCCGCCGAGCTGGAGGCCGAACACCCGGGGACCGTCGACGCCGCCGACATCGCGGCCGCCACCGAGTTCCTCCGCTGGATGGCCGACGACAACTTCACCTTCATCGGCTACCGCGAGTACGACTTCGTCGACGGCGACGACCTCACGTGCCTCAGCTCGGTGCCGGGGACCGGCCTCGGCGTGATGCGGTCCGCCGCGCCGTCACGCCAGGACCTGTCGCAGTTCCCCGCCGAGGTCGCCGAGCTCGCACGCCGACCCTTCCTGTTGAACCTCACCAAGACCAACGAGATCGCAACCGTGCACCGTCCGGTCCGTCTGGACTACGTCGGCGTCAAACGGGTGGACGGAGACGGTCGGGTCACCGGCGAGCGCCGCTTCATCGGCCTCTACACGTCGGTCGTCTACAACCGACCGACCAACTCGATCCCCGTGGTCCGCGACAAGGTGGCGGCCGTTCTGCGACGGGCCGGATTCCGCGCCGGAACCCACGACGCGAGCCACCTCGCCAACATCCTCGAGCAGTTCCCCCGCGACGAGCTGTTCCAGATCTCCACCGACGACCTCGAGGAGATCTGCCGCGGGATTCTCGACCTCCGTGACCGCCGCGAGGTCAGGCTGTTCGTGAGGCCCGATTCCTATGGCCGCTTCCTGTCGTGTCTCGTCTTCGTCCCCCGTGACAGGCACTCCACCGACGTCCGCCTCCGGATCCAGGAGATCCTCCTGGAGGCCTACGCGGGCACACACTGCGAGTACTCGACGGAGATCTCCGACGCGCCACTGGCCCGCCTCCACATCGTCGTGCACACTCCGACGCGGGCGACAGCCCAACTCCCCGACCGCGAGGCGGTGCAGGCGCGCCTGGCGAGAGTCACACAGACATGGGAGGACCTGCTGCGCCGGGCGCTGATCAGCGACTCGGGCGAAGACCGCGGCCTCGAACTCTTCGGTCGGTACCGGTCGGCCTTTCCCACGGCCTACACGAGCGAGGTGCTCGCCGAGACAGCGGTGAGCCACATCGCCCGGATGGAGGCACTCGACGAGCACGGCCTCGTCGCACAGATCTACGAACCCCTCGAAGCTCGTCCCGGCGAGCTCCGCTGCGAACTGTTCCGACACGGTGAACCGGTCACGCTCTCACAGATCCTTCCGCTACTCCATGACCTCGGCGCGGTCGTAACCGATGAACGCCCTTACCAGATCGCCGTCGCCCATGATGCTCACCGCTGGATCTACGACATCGGGATCCGCTTCCCGACGGCGATCGATCAGAAGGCCCGCGACCGCGTGGAGGCGGCGATGCTCGCCTCGTGGTCCGGGCGCGCCGACAGCGACGGCTTCGCCCGACTGGTCACGCGGGCCGGACTCGACTGGCGCCAGGTGGTCGTGGTGCGTGCCTACGCGCGCTACCTACGCCAGATCGGAGCCACCTACACGGTGGGCTATCTCCAGGAGACGCTGAGCCGCAATCCGGCCGCGGTGGCCGCCATCGTCGCGCTCTTCGAGGCGCGCTTCGCCCCCGACCTCGACAACCGTGACCAACTGGAGCAGCAGGCCTCCGCACACGTCGACGAGTTGATCGACAACGTCGCCAGCCTCGACGAGGACAGGATCCTACGCTCGCTCGCCGCGCTCGTACGTGCCACGGTCCGCACGAACCATCACCGCGTCGACACCACCGCTGGTTCGGCTCTGGCGCTGAAGCTGGACCCGGGACGGATCCCCGGCATGCCCCGCCCCGTCCCTGCGCACGAGATCTTCGTGTTCGGTCCCCACGTCGAAGGCGTCCATCTGCGGGCCGGCCGCGTCGCCCGTGGCGGACTGCGCTGGTCGGACCGCCGCGACGACTACCGCACAGAGGTACTCGGGCTGCTGAAGGCCCAGAACGTCAAGAACGCCGTCATCGTCCCCGTCGGGGCGAAGGGCGGGTTCGTGGCGAAACAACTGCCCGACGGCGACCGCGAGGCCGTCACCGCGGAGGTGGTCCGCTGCTACCGCTCCTTCATCTCAGCGCTACTCGACGTGACCGACAACCGCGAGGCCGGTCGGATCGTCCCGCCAGAAGGCATCGTCCGCCATGACGGCGACGACTCGTACCTCGTCGTCGCAGCCGACAAGGGCACCGCCACCTTCTCCGACACGGCCAACGAGATCGCCACCGGGCGTAGCTTCTGGCTCGGTGACGCTTTCGCGTCGGGAGGCTCGACGGGCTACGACCACAAGAAGCTCGCCATCACCGCACGCGGGGCGTGGCTCTCCGTCGAGCGCCACTTCCGCGAACTCGGCATCGACGTGGCCAACGAGAGCGTGACGGTCATCGGCGTGGGTGACATGTCCGGCGACGTGTTCGGCAACGGGATGTTGAGATCACCCCACCTCCGCCTGGTGGCGGCCTTCGATCACCGCCACGTCTTCATCGACCCGCAGCCCGATGCGGCTGCGGGATTCGCGGAACGCAGTCGTCTCTTCGCTCTCGCCCGGTCGAGCTGGGCTGATTACGACACGTCGACGATCTCGGCAGGCGGAGGGGTGTTCGAACGCACGGCGAAGTCCATCGAGGTGAGCGCACCGATGGCGGCGGCACTCGGTGCCGAGCCCGGGCACGTCACACCGAACGAACTGATCCGGATGATTCTGCGTGCCCCTGCGGACCTGCTCTGGAATGGCGGAATCGGCACCTACGTGCGGGCCACCACCGAAACCGACCGCGACGTCGGTGACCGCTCCAACGATCCCGTCCGCATCGTGGCGGCCGACCTGCGAGTCAAGGTCATCGGCGAAGGCGGGAACCTCGGCCTCACCCAGCGGGCACGCATCGAGTTCGCCCGCAGCGGCGGCCGGATCAACACCGACGCGATCGACAACTCGGGTGGCGTCGACTGCTCGGACCACGAGGTGAACCTCAAGATCCTCCTGGACGACGCTGTCCGCACCGATGACCTCACGGTGCGTCAGCGCAACGAGCTCCTTGCCCGAATGGCCGACGAGGTCTGCGAACTGGTCCTGGACGACAACGATGGACAGCTCGACGCGCTCGTCGCGGCCCGCACCCAGGCCGCCGGCATGACCGAGGTGCACATCCGCCATCTGCGCAACCTGAGCGAGACGGTCGGCCTCGACAGGGACCTCGAGGCGCTTCCCGACGACGAGGAACTCGCCCGGCGGCGCACCGACGGCACCGGCCTGACCCAACCGGAGCTGGCCGTCATGCTCGCCTACACCAAGAACCAGTTGACCGCTGCGCTGATCGAGTCCGACCTCCCCGATGACGCCGCTTTCGACGACCTGCTCCTGGACTACTTCCCCCGTGAGATCCGCGAGAACCACGCGCGCCGGGTGCTGGGTCATCCGCTTCGACGCGAGCTCGTCGCCACCCAGGCCACGAACCACCTCGTCAACCGGGGCGGGCCCACGATGGTCCGTCGTCTCGCGGAGGAGACGGGGGCCTCCGTCGCCGCCATCACCCGCGCCCACCGGGCCGCATGGGAGGTCTTCGAGCTCGAGGGACTGTGGCGGGCGGTGCGGGGACTCGACAACGCCGTGCCCGCTTCGATCCAGGTCGACATGCACCTCGAGATCAAGCGGCTCGGAGAGCGGGCGGCACGTTGGTTCCTCCGGGGCTCGACCGGGGCCCCCGACGTCGCTGCGATCATCGCGGCCCATGCCGAGCCCGCCCGCCGCCTCACCGGCGTCCTGGCGGACCTGCTGGTCGGCTCCGACCTCTCGGAGCACCGTTCCGCCACGACCTTGCTGACCGACGCCGGCGTGCCGGCGGACCTCGCCGCCACGGTCGCGGGACTGGGGCTCGCGTTCGGGATCCTCGACCTGGCCGGTGTCGCCCAGCGCACCGCCACCGATCTCCGCGAAGTGGCGGAGATCTACTTCCTGCTCGACGAACGCCTCGATCTCGGTTGGCTCCGGCGACACATCGTCGCGCTCCCCCGCGACGACCACTGGCAGTCGCGGGCCCGTTCGGCGCTGCGCGACGACTTCTACAGGGAGCACGCCGCCCTGACCGCCGCCGTCACCGAGGCGACCTCGGGCAACGGCGACGCCGCCTCACGGGTCGAACACTGGGTCTCGGCCAACCCTGCGGGGGTCGGACGCTGCAGGGCGACCTTCAGCGACATCAAGGCGAGCGGGTCCCAGGACCTCGCCCGGGTGTCCATCGCGCTACGCGAACTACGCGAACTCACACCTTCGCTCTGACCCTTCGTCGGGTTGCCGTCCGTTCGGCATCTCGAAACAACCCGGAAACATCGCACCCCTATCTTCGGAGGGACGTGGCCGTGTCGTGGCCGCTAGATCGCCCGAGGAGCGAAGCCGTGAGCCAGCCCGTCCTTTCAGCCGCCGTCGAGTCACTCCGATCCGCGGGGCAGACCGAGGCCGTCCACCGCCTCCCTGCGACACCCGACACATGCAGTTGGGGGTCCATCGACCGGGATCGTCCGCCCGTGCTGACGGTCCGGCCCGGAGAGACGATCGAGATCGAGACGTTGACGCACCACGCGGGCGACGCTCCGGACCTCCTGATGGACGAGGGCACCAGGGCCGTGTGGGACGGCATCGCCGAGTCCGATCGCGGACCGGGTGTGCACATCCTCACCGGCCCCATCGCCGTCGAGGGCGCCGAGGCCGGCGACACCATCATCGTGCACATCGAGGCGACGAAACCGAGGCTCCCCTACGGATCGAACTGCGCGGCCAACTGGGGGCTGCTCTATGACCGGATGGGAAAGGAGCGCATCACGATCTACGAACTCGCCCAGGCGTCCAACGGACGTTTCGGCTCCGTCGCGACGCCGATGTTCGGCTACGACTTCACCACGCGCGATCTCTATGACACCCCCGGCTGCATCACAGATCCCGACGAGAGCGCCCGCGAGCCGTTCTCCCGGCAGGTACGCGTCCCCGTCCGGCCCCACTTCGGGGTGATCGGCGTGGCCCCGGAGGCCTCCGGCGTGCAGAGTTCCGTGCCCCCCGGGGTGTTCGGCGGCAACGTGGACAACTGGCGCTTCGGCACCGACGCGACCATCTGCTATCCGTCCTGGGTGGACGGTGGGAACGTCTACTTCGGCGATCCGCACTTCGCTCAAGGTGACGGCGAGATCTGCGGCACGGCGATCGAGGCACCGTTGACGGGCCGCATCCGCCTCGGTGTCGCGAAGGACCTGAAGGTGACCTCGCCGATCCTCGAGACCGGCTACGAGTGGGCGACCCACGGCTTCGGGGAGACACTCGACGAGGCGATGAAGATGGCAGCCGAACAGATGCTCGACCTGCTGACCATCCGTGGTGGCCTGTCGCTGGACGACGCGTACTCGCTGTGCTCGGTGGCCGTGGACTTCGGGGTGACCCAGGTGGTCGACGGTGTCGTCGGCTGCCACGGATTGCTCACCAAATCGATCCTCGCCTGAGCAGGCGCCCGTCCGACCTCAGCTGAAGCGCGACGCGATCTCGTCGGCGTGCAGCGTCGAACCGGCGTCGGAGGAATCCAGCGTGACCGGCTGCCACCGTGCGTCGGCGAACATGACCAGGACGCTGGCCCCCTCGTCGCCGGCGATGAGCGGTCCGTAGACCTGATCGGCCGAGGCGATCCGCACGTCGCCAGCGTGGTGCCAACGTCCGGAGACCTTCTGTGAGCCGCTGAGGATGATCTCCGCGTAGGGAGCGCGGTGGGAGTGCGGCTCGATGCGACAGCCGGGCGGAAAGTCGACCTTGAAGACGGCAGGCGAAGCGGGGTCCGCCGGGTCGCCGATGCTGAAGTTGGCGACGACCACGCCGTTGGGAAGAGTTCTCTCGCCGAGTTCGGTCCACGACGTGGACAGGTGCCCCCGGCTGGCGAGCAGGGCGGCGATGTCGACGCCTGCTCCGGCCTCGTCGATCGTGTCGGTCATCGGGTTCCCCCTGGTCGGCTGAGACGACTGTACGTCCCGAGACCACGTGCGGGAAGTCACTCAATCAGCATTGATTCAGCTCTGGTTGAGCTAGCACGGTGGAGGGTGCGACGAGCCGACGGCGAGGGACCACACCTCTGGCCGACGAAGCGTTCACACGCCGCATCGCGGTCCACGCCGCGCTCGCGGATGCGAACCGCCTCCGCATCATCGACGAACTGGCGGTGTCAGACCGGTCCCCCGGAGAACTCGCGGAGCTCGTCGTGATCGCGGGCAACCTCACAGCGCACCACCTGGAGACACTCGAACTCGCGGGGCCGATCCGCCGCCTGCGCTCCTCGGGCGACGGGAGGCGCCGGTACGTGTCGCTCACGCCCCTCGGCGCGACCTACGCAGCAGGCGGTGCCGGCACCGTGGATGCGACCGATGTCGTGTGCAACCGCCGGAGTCCTCAGCGCGCTGATCCTCGCGCCGGGTGCGGCCTCCGGTGCCCACTTCAACCCCGCCGTGACCCTGGCGGACCTCGTCTTCGGGGGCGTGGACAAGGTGACGGCCGCCGCCTACTACTTCACCTCCTCGACGAGCTTCGCGAATCCCGCCGTGACAGTCGGCCGTATGTTCTCCGACACCTTCGCCGGCATCGAACCGGCCGGGGCCCCGCTTTCGTAGCGGTCCAGCTCGCGGCCACTCTGGTCGCGGTGGCCGTCATCAGGGTCATGTACCCGGACATCGGGTCGGTCGCCGACAGAGTCGTCGTCCCGCACCCGTCAGCGGATCCGCACGCCCACTGACCGACGGAACGCTTCTTCGGTAGTTCTCACCTCTTTCTGGCCAGGCTCTCATCGTGCTCGCCGATCGTGGCCACCATGAGTGAACCGATGAACACGGAGATCAGCCGCCGGTCCATGCTGCGCTCGCTCGGCCTCGTCGGCCTGGCCGCATGCGGAGCCGGGACACTGGGTGGCCTCGTCGACCACGGGCTCGCCGCCGCCCAGCCCACAACGACGGAACTCGACACCTCCACCCTCCGTCGGTTGGAGCGGGCGACGTTCGGCGTGACGCCGGCGCTCCTCGACGAGGTGGCGCGGATGGGCTTTCCGGCCTGGGTCGACGCCCAGCTGTCCGCCCCGAACAGCATCGAGACGCCCGCGGGGATCGCCGCCGCCAGGGGCGCCGACCCCTCCGAACGCCTCGCACTCCGACCACAGATCGCCAACGGGGTCGCAGCCCGCTTCGTGGTCAACGCCGCGTTCGCCCCCGACCAGATCCGGCAACGCCTCGTCGACGTGTTCGCCGACCTGCTCCACGTCTCCTCCGGTCAGGCTCCGGCGGTCCTCGCCCTCGGCGACTACGACCTGTTGCTGCGCCGCCACGCCCTGGGCCGGTACTCGGACCTCCTCGTGGCCACCGCCAAGAGCGCCGCGATGCTGCTCTACCTCGACAACGCGAGCAGCCGGGCGGACGGGGACAACGTGCCCAACGAGAACTACGCCAGGGAGCTGCTCGAACTCCACACGGTCGGGGTCGACGCCGGCTACGACGAGGCCGACGTCGTCGAGGTCGCCCACGTCCTCTCCGGCTGGACCCTGGACCCGCGCACCGGCTCGTTCCGGTTCGTCAGCCGACGCCATGACCTCGGCCCCGTCGCCCAGGGTGGTGACGTCCTCGGATGGCAGCCGACCACCACCGGCGTCGGTGCCGGCGAATCGCTCCTGGAGCACCTAGCGCGCCACCCGGCGACGGGCCGACGTGTGGCCCACCTACTCGCACGACGCTTCGTCGGTGAATCAGTCACCGCTGACGATCCGCTCGTGGACGAGGCGACCGCGCTCTACATGGCGAACGACACCGCGATCGCACCGGTCGTCGGTCATCTGCTGACGAGTGACCGGTTCGACTCGACCGCCACACTCATGGCGAGGCGCCCCACCGATCTCGTGGCGACGGTACTGCGGCGCGGCGACGCCCGGATCGACCCCGCCATGGCGGGCGACACCACGACGGCGCTCACCGGCCTGCTGCGGGTGATGGGCCACCTGCCCTACGAGTGGCCCTCCCCCGACGGCGCACCGACCGCCTCGGCGGCCTGGACGAACGCGGGCGCGATGATCACCCGCTGGAACGCGCTGACCACCTTCGCCGGCGCCACTACACGCGGCCTCGACCTCTCCTGGGACGGCTTCGGCGTGACGACCGCCGCCGACGCGGTCGAGGTGATGGCCGGCCCCGACATCCAACTCGTCTGAAGAGGAGGCGAACATGAACAAGCTCCTGATGGTGTTCCTGCGCGGCGGGGCCGACGGGCTCAGCCTGCTGATCCCCACGACCGACCCCGCCTACAACTCGTTGCGGCCCACGCTGCGGATCGACGGTTCCGAGGCACCCGCGCTCGACGACACATTCGCTCTGCACCCTTCGGCGCCCCGCCTCCACGAGCTGTACGCGGCGGGTTCGCTCGCAGCGGTCCCAGCGGTCGGCTTCACCGACCAGACCCGCAGCCACTTCACCTCGCAGGCCGCACTCGAGAGATCGGGCGGTGCGGCCGGAACGGGTTGGCTCGGGCGCCACCTCGCCACGACCGCCACAGACGGCGCGTCGCCGTTCCGCGGGATCGCCGTTGCGTCCGTCGGTGTTCCCCCGTCGTTGTGGGGTACCGGCGACGCCCTGGCCACCCCCGAGCCCACTGCAATCGAGCTGGGCGTCTACCGGCGTGGCCGAGCGCGTGGCACCGTCACAGTGAGCCCCAGTCGGCTCAGCCCCGACCCCGCGACACTCGCCACGGTGTGGGGCGACACCGCCGGGATCACCGCCGAGGGTGCTCTCGCCGCGCTCGATGTCCTCGAAACCGTTGCCGCCGACCCGATCGACGCCGTCGCCGATCCGGCGGCCTTCGGAACCGGAGCGACCGCAACGGCTTTCGCCGGGGCGTCCGCCGTCCTCGCAGCCGGGCTCGGCACGGAGATCGTCATGGTGAACGTGGGCGGGTGGGACACACACAACGCTCAGGGGGTTGGCGCGACCGGCGCGTTCGCCGGCCTCGTGGCCGGCCTCGACGCCGCCCTCGGCGAGATTCTCGGACGCCACGACGACCTGACAGCGCTCGTGGTCACCGAGTTCGGGCGACGTGTCGCGGAGAACGGCTCGGGGGGAACCGACCACGGGACCGGCTCGGTCGTCCTGGTCGCAGGCAACGCTGTCAACGGCGGCGTCCGCGGCGACTGGCCCGGACTCGACGATCTCGCCGACGGCGACGTGGCACCGGTCAACGACCTCCGGGCGATCCAGGCCGAGATCGCCGCCGACCTACTCGGCACACCCGACCTCGAGACGGTCGTCGGTGGCGGCGCCTCCCTCGCATCTCTGGAACTCATCGCCTGACCGCGTCCACCCGGCCTGGGATTCCGCCACCCCGAGAAGGGCCTTTAGCCGGATCCGCCCGCCAACCGGATCGAATACCGTCGACGCGGTGCCCCCACCGTCGACAGGATCCGATGCGCCGGTGGGCGCGCACGCTGCGGACTCGCCAGGACCCGGCGCGGGGGGCAACGAGCCCTGGCTCGAGACCGTCGACGTCGTCGTCGCACGAGCGGGCACCGATGTCGACACCGGGCTGACGGACGCCGAGGCGCAGCGGCGGCTGGCCACATGGGGACCCAACGTCCTCGAAGCCACGGACGAAGACCCCTGGTGGCGCCGGTTGCTCGCACAGTTCCGGGACCCGCTGGTCCTACTCCTGCTCGTCGCCATCGCCATCTCGCTCGTTGCGTGGGTCATCGAGGGGACCGATGAGACGCCATTCGACGCCATCGTCATCGCCGCGATCGTCGCCGCCAACGCGATCCTGGGTTTCTGGCAGGAGGCCCGCGCCGCACGAGCCGTGCTGGCTCTGCGTGAGATGGCGGCCGCACGCGCAACCGTCATCCGTGACGCGCGAATCGTCGAAGTCGATGCGGCGACTGTCGTCCCCGGCGATGTCCTGGTCGTCACCGAGGGTGACGCCATCGCGGCGGACGGTCGCATCGTGGACGCCTCGATGCTGCGGATCGCCGAGGCGCCCCTCACCGGTGAGAGCGAACCGGTCCTCAAACGCACCGACGTCGTCAACGGGCCGACGGTCGTCGGCGACCGTGTCGACATGGCCTACAACGGGACAGCCGTCGTGACAGGTCGGGGTCGTATCGTCGTCACCGCCACCGGCATGCGCACCGAGATGGGCCGCATCGCCTCCCTCCTCGACGCCGGCGCCGACGAACCCCCGACCCCTCTCGAGCGCGAGATCGCCAGGGTCGGCCGGATACTCGGTATCGCCGTGGTCGCGATCGCCCTCTTCGTGATCGCGACCATCTTCGCCGTCTCCGACATCTCCGATGCGACCGACGTGGTCGACGTCCTGCTGGTCGGCGTCTCGCTCGCGGTGGCCGCCGTACCGGAGGGCCTTCCCGCCATCTTGACCGTCGTACTGGCACTCGGCGTCCAGCGAATGGCCGCGCGCAACGCGATCGTGACCCGACTCTCCTCGGTCGAGACGCTCGGATCGGCGTCGGTCATCTGCACCGACAAGACGGGCACCCTGACGCGCAACGAGATGACGATCCAACGCGTCGTCACCGCATCGGGCACCTCCGAGTTCACCGGCAGCGGGTACGACCCGGCGGGACACGTGACCGTCACCGCACGCTCCGGGACCGATGAGCTCGTACTCGAGGAGGTCAACTGGGTCATCGCCGGTGGTTCGCTGGCGAACGAGAGCGCGCTCCTTCATGCCGATGGCGTGTGGACGGTGCGCGGCGATCCGACCGAAGCCGCCTTCCTCGTCGCCGAACGCAAGCTGGGCATCACAGAACGTCGACGGGCCCGCTTCGACCGCCGCGCCGATGTCCCCTTCGACTCGGATCGCAAGCTCATGTCGACGCTCGAGGTCGACACCGAACGCGACCACCAGCACCTCGTCGTGACCAAGGGCGCCCCCGACGTCCTGCTGGGGCTCTGCACCCACGAGAACGTCCACGGCGAGGCGACCGGACTGACCGCCCGACGCCGCGACGAGATCCTCGCCGGCATCGAGGGTCTGGCGGATGACGCCCTGCGGACGCTCGGGGTGGCCTACCGCCGCCTCGACGACGCCCCGGAGACCGCCGACACGTCGCTTGAGACCGACCTCGTCTTCCTCGGCACGGTGGGGATCATCGACCCTCCCCGCGCCGAAGCCGCCGCGGCGGTGACCGAGGCCCGACGAGCCGGGATCCGGGTCGTCATGATCACCGGCGACCACCCGCTGACCGCCCTGCGGATCGCCCAGCGGATAGGCATCGTCGACGGCCCGGCACCCGTGGTGCGCGGCGTGGACATCGAGACGATGGATGCCGCCGGCCTCGCCGATGCCCTGGAACAGACCTCGGTCTTCGCCCGCGTCGCCCCCGAACACAAGTTGCGGATCGTCCAGTCGCTGCAGTCGCGGGGCGCCACCGTCGCGATGACGGGCGACGGCGTGAACGACGCCCCCGCCCTGCAGACCGCCGACATCGGCGTCGCGATGGGTATCACAGGCACCGACGTCTCCAAGGAGGCGTCCAACATGATCCTCGCCGACGACGACTTCGCGACGATCGTCGCCGCCGTCGCCGAAGGGCGGGGCATCTTCGCGAACATCCGCAAGTTCCTCCGGTACCTGCTGTCGTCGAACATGGGCGAGGTGCTCACGATGTTCGGTGGCGTGGTGGCGGCGACGGCCCTCGGCCTCGACGACACCGGCGAGGCGATCGCTGTCCCGCTTCTGGCGACCCACATCCTCTGGATCAACCTGCTCACGGACTCCGCGCCGGCGCTCGCTCTCGGCATCGACCCGGCCGTCGAGAACCCGATGGACCGGCCGCCCCGGTCCGCCCAGGACCGGGTGATCGACGGGCCCATGCAACGTGACGTCGTATTCACGGGCTTCGTGATGGCGGTCGCGACGCTGCTGGCACTCGACATCGAGTTGACGGGCGGGTTGATCGGCGGGGACGGCGACATCGTCACGGCGCGGACCATGGCCTTCACCACGCTCGTCCTCGCCCAGTTGTTCAACTGCTTCAACGCCCGCTCCCCCCTCGAGTCCGCGTTCGTGTCCCTCTTCTCGAACCCCTGGCTATGGGGCGCTGTCGTTCTCTCGGCGGGACTGCAGGTGCTCGTCGTGCACGTCGGCGTACTCAACCAAGCGTTCGACACGACCCCCCTGGATGTGACCCAGTGGATGCTCGCCCTGGGACTCGCATCGAGCGTCCTCGTCGCCGCCGAGGTACGTAAGCTCACCGGCCGGGCATGGCGGACCAGGTCCGACCCGCAGCGGGCACGGCGGGCGTCGTAGGCTCCACGCAGGTTTGCGATGACCAGAATCCACCTCGACCACGTCACCAGGCAGTTCGAGCCGTCGTCGTTCGCTGTGGCCGGACTCGACCTGCACCTGGCAGACGGCGAGTTCGTCTCCCTCGTCGGCCCGTCAGGATGCGGCAAGAGCACGGCGCTGCGGATCCTCGCCGGGTTCGAAACACCCGACGATGGCCACGTCATAGTCGACGACGACATCGTCGATGACGTGCCGCCCCACGACCGCGGTTTCGCGATGGTCAGCAACGCCGACACGATGCTCCCCGGACGCACGGCCCGCTCGAACATCGCCTTTCCGCTGGAACTCCGCGCGCGCCCCCGGTCCGAGGTCGAACTCCGGGTCGAACTGGAGGCCGCGAGCCTGTCGATCAGCCACCTCCTCGAGCGTCGGCGCAGCGAGTTGTCGGCCGGTGAACGCCAGGCCGTACAGATGGCCCGCTCTCTGGTCACCCGGCCTCGCTTCCTCCTGTTGGACGAGCCGTTCATGCGCCTCGATCCGCAGCTCAAGGAGCGCTTCCGCGGCGACCTGATGACCCTCCAGCGTCATTACGGCATCACGACGCTGCTGGTGACCGCCGACCAGACCGATGCCCGCTCCCTGTCGGACCGCATGGCCGTCCTGGATCGTGGTCACCTCCAACAGGCCGGCACCCCCGCCGACATCTACGAACGTCCGGTCAACACGATGGTTGCGGGCTTCGTCGGCGAGCCGGCCATGAACATGATCGATGTGGCCGTGGAGGCGACCGGTGACGAACGGTGGTACCGCATCGGGAATCTGCGCGTCCGCGCCTACCCCGAGGTCACCGCCCGCTACGTCGGCCGCACCCTCACGGTGGGGTTGCGGCCCGAGCACCTCCGGCTCGACGCGACAGGGCCGAACCGACTCGCCGGGCGGGTGGAATCGGCGAGGTCACGGGGCGCCCACCGGATCGTGGGGGTGAGCATCGGCGACGTCTCCCTGTCGGCGTTGACCCGCAGCGGCGCTCCGCGAATCGGCGACATGGCCGCCCTCGGCTTCGAACCCCGCCACTTCCACCTCTTCGATCCGACGTCGGGTGCGGCGCTGTTCCACCCGACCTGAGCCGGCATGACCGCCGGGCTCCTACCGGGCGGGGTCGGCGAGACGCCGGGCGAGGGCCGCGGCGACCTGCTCGTCATCGGGCCTACCCCGAAGACCGTCGGGCGTCTCATAGAGGCGGCAACCGAACCCGACCGCTCCGGAGGCATCGAAGAGGTCCGCTCCGTCGAGCAGAGCCGACGGCGACCCGCGAAACCCGAGTTCCGCCGCGTGGGCGTCGTCACGAACCTCGACCATCGTGATCTCGACGTCGCGACCGAGGCCCTCGAGTGCGACGTGCAGCGATTCGGCCATGTCCGCAGCGTCGTCGCATTCTGAGTGGTACAGGATCTCGATGGTGTGCCCGGTCACCGCGCTGCGCCGCCTCCGTCGGCCGAGTGGCACGATGACGCCGAGGGCCACCACCGCGGCGATGGCCACGACCACGAACACGACGAACGAGCGCTCCCGGTCGAGTAGCAGGTACGCAGGGGCCTCCCGCACCGGCTCGAACTCGAAGACGACCTCGCCGGTCACCGCGTCGCCGTCAGAGGCGATGACCGTCCAGGTGACCGTGTGGATTCCCGCGACGTCGAGTGGGGCGAAGGTGGCCACCACCGTCGTCGCGTCCACGACCTCGACTTCGCCGACGCGAAGCCCTGACGGTCCGTCGACCTCGACGCGGGGAGCGTCGTCTTCGATCGGACCGAAGAAGAAGAGCTCGACCCTGCCGACATCGTCGCCGCCGACAGTCGTCGAGGCCCCGGGTACGGACGACTCGAGGTCGGTGTGCGCGCCGGCCGAACCGACGAATGCCCCGAGGACGACGGCAACGACACAAACGGCTGCCAGAAGCCGTCGGACACGGGAGGAAACCGGGAATGCCAGAAGCCGTCGGACACGGGAGGAAACCGGGAAACTGCTCATCGCCCGACCACCGGCCAGAAGCGTCGGTTGGCATCCGAGCCGACGAGAGCGATGACGATCTCTCCCGGGTCGAAGCCCTCGTCACCAGCGGCCACGCGCGGCGTTCCGTCCGGGTCGACCACGACGAGCGGCAGGTAATCGCGGCGGTCACCGGGCGTCCGCCCCGCTGCGACGATCCGACCACCGTCGGCCAGCACGCTCTCGAGATGAGAACGGGTCACCTCGCCGAAGGCGGGCTGTGTCGCGATATCGGAAGCCGCCCCGCCCTCGTCGCCGTGATCGCCGTCGCCTGTCCGCAGACGGAAGACACCGGATCGTCCGACCACCTCGGAGAGCCGACGCACGGCGAGGGCGTTCAATTCGTCGGAGCTGGCGAGAGCTATCGCCACGGAGGCGCCGACGCCCTCGGCTGCGGTGATCAACTCCTCGGAGTCCACCTTTCCCGTATAGATCAACACTCCCCGTGTCGCGGCATCCACGATGGCCTCCTCCTCGGAGGTGACCACCAGGCACGGCACCTCGATCTCGGTGAGCTTGTCGGCGATGTCGATCACCCACGGACTGCCGCCGACGAGCACGACCCCTTTCGCCTGCGCCCTCGCCACCCGGAACGCCCGGGCGAAGAGCCGACCCGTGAGACCGTAGAAGATCACCGAGCCCACGATGACCGTGAAGACGATGGGCACCAGCTCGGGGAACTCGGTCCCGTGTTCCTCCAGTTCGAGGGCGAACAGGGACCCGACGGCGGCCGCCACGATGCCCCGTGGTGCCATGGCCGCCGCGAATCGGCGGTCGGCCGCAGGCACGTTCGTCCCCCACGTCGAGAGGAGGACTGCAAGCGGCCGGGCGATGACCACGAGCACCGCCAGGATGATCAGTGACGGTGCCAGGTGTTCAGCGAGGTCGTCGAGATCCACCCGTGCCCCGAGAACGATGAACAGCGAGCCGAGAACGATCACGCCGAGGTCCTCCCCGAACTCCTTGATGTGGGCGGCCGGCGCCCGGCGCTGGTTGGCGAGCATTATCCCCATCACCGTTGTCGCCGTCAGCCCCGCCTCGACCTGGATCTGTTCCGCGGCGGTGAAGGCGGCCATGACGGCGCCCAGCGTCGTCGTCGTCTGGAGCCGGTCGGGGATCCAGTGGCGGGCGAGCGCCTCGATGAGCAGCAGCGAGGTGACGAATCCGACGGCCGCGCCACCCCCGAGTGTGGCGAGGATCCGACCCGTGATCGAGGCGGCGTCGTCGGCGCCCAGCGCAGCTTCGAGGACCACCACCGCGAGGATGGCGCCGATCGGGTCGATGACGATGCCCTCCCAACGCAACAACGACGCCGAGGCCGGTCGGGCGTTGATGATCCGGAGCAGCGGGAGGACGACGGTGGGACCGGACACGACGAGGATCGCGCCGGTCAGCAGCGCCTCCTCGCTCGTCACGTCGAAGAGCAGCGCCGTCGTCGCAGCGCCGATCAGCCAGGTCACGACCGCGCCGATGGTCACGAGGCGGGCGAGCGGGTGCGACACCGCACCGACCTCGTCACGACGCAGGGCGAGGCCCCCTTCGAACAGGAGGATCCCGACGCCCAGTGATATCCCGGGGAACAGGAGGGGGCCGAAGAGCGCGTCGGGCTCGACGACGTCGCTGACCGGACCGACGAGAATCCCGCCCGCCAGCAGCAGGAGAATCGACGGGACCCCGATCCGGGCCCCGATCCACTGACACCCGACACCGAGTCCCACGATGACGGCGAGTTGCACCATCGGGTCGGTCACCGGGTCAGAATGGCACAGTGACGTCCGAAAACCGCCAAGCTCCACGGATAGTGCAGGTCAACGTAGGGCGCCCGACCACCGTCGAATGGCACGGGCGCGCGGTGACCTCGTCGATCGCGAAGAAGCCCGTGAGCGGCCCCGTTCTGGTCGACGGGGTGAATCTGAGCGGCGATGAACAGTCCGACCAGCGGGTTCACGGCGGTCGCTACAAGGCGGTCTACGCCTACTCCGCCGAGGACTACCGGTGGTGGAGCGACGAGCTCGGCGAAACCGTACCGTGGGCGCGCTTCGGCGAGAACCTGACCGTCGAGGGGATCGACCTGCAACACCAGGTGATAGGCACGCCGTGGCGCGTCGGCTCGGCGACGCTCGCCGTCAGCACCGCAAGGTTCCCCTGCTTCAAGCTCGGGATGGCGATGGGCGACGCCGCGTTCGTCGCACGGTTCGATGCAGCGCGCCGCAACGGCACCTATCTCGAGATCTCCACAGGCGGCACGGTCACAGCCGGCGACACGATCGAGGTGGGACGGCCACCGGGCCATGGCGTCACCATCGACATGATGGTTCGTGCCAACGCGGGAGAACGCGAGATGATCGAGAGACTCCTCGACGTCGAGGAACTCGATCCCGAATGGAAGGACTGGGCGCGGCGCATGCTCGCCCGGAAGGGGGAAACGACATGATCCACGGCGTACACCACGTGGGGATCTCGGTGCCGGACATGGCCGAGGCCGCGCGCTTCTACATGGACGTTCTCGGATTCACCGAGGCGTTCGTCGGCGACTGGGACAAGACCCGCCCGGAAGCCGACCGCGTCATCGGGCTGGAGGGCACCTCCACCGAGATGAAGATGCTGCGCGGGCACAACGCGTACATCGAGCTGTGGTGCTACCGGTCCCCCGAGCCGCGTCCCATGGACCCGGGCTACTCCCCCGCCGACCACGGGATCACCCACTTCTGTCTCCAGGTCTCCGACATCGACATGGAGTTCGAGCGCCTCGGCGCCGCAGGCATGACCTTCCACGGGCCGCCGGTGACCCTCGGCGAGAACCGTTCGATCTACGGGCGGGACCCGTTCGGCAACATCATCGAGCTGTACCAGGTGACCGGCGAGAACGCACTGCCGCGCGACACCGTCGGCCGTGCGGATCTGCGGGCCTTCGTGGACGCGCTGGCCCTGTTCGACAGCCGCGTCATGCCGCTGTCCAACGACGACTTCGCCGCCGCCTCGCCCTGTGACGGCTGGGACGCGGGCGACGTGATCGACCACGTCGTCTCGAACCTCCACGGACTGTCGGCCGGGATCGACGGTGACGACTTCTTCACCGGGGTCGCCCGCCCGGTCGACGCCGACCGCACGACCGCGTGGACCGATGCCCGCGCGGCGGGTGAAGCGGCTGTGACCCGGGCGCTCGCGCACGACGTCACGACGCTGAAGCTGGGCGAACGGGAGGTGGCGACCGACTACCTCGTGGTCGCGCTGATGCGTGACATGGTCATCCACACCTGGGACCTGGCGCGCAGCGTGGGGACCGATGACGCCCTTCCGCCGGACCTGGTCGCCGCCGCCACCGCCGCGATGGACGCGGTCACCGAGGAGCTGCGCGGGCCGGGAATGTACGGACCGGTGGTGTCCACGGGCGACGACGCCGACGCCCAGACCCGCCTCCTCGCTCTCTCCGGCCGCGAGCTCTGACATGAACTCGAACAGGGACGGCTACACGAAGGTTCTTCTCGACGAGTCCGAGATGCCGACGCAGTGGTACAACGCGATCCCGGACCTGCCGACGCCACCGCCGCCGCCCCTTCATCCCGGGACACGCGAGCCGATCGGCCCCGACGACCTGGCGCTGCTGTTCCCGATGGCGCTCATCGCCCAGGAGGTCTCGACCGAGTCCTACATCGACATCCCCGGCGGCGTGCTCGACGTGTACCGGCTCTGGCGACCCAGCCCGCTGTTCCGGGCGCGTCGGCTCGAGAAGATCCTCGATACCCCGGCGAAGATCTTCTACAAGTACGAGGGCGTGAGCCCCGCCGGCTCGCACAAGCCGAACACGTCGGTACCCCAGGCCTTCTACAACCATGCCGAGGGCATCACGAAGCTGACGACGGAGACCGGCGCGGGCCAATGGGGATCGGCTCTCGCGTTCGCCACCGCGCAGTACGACATGGAGTGCGAGGTGTGGCAGGTGGCCGCCTCCTACCGCGCCAAGCCCTACCGCAAGACGATGATGGAGGTCTGGGGCGCCACCGTGCACTCGAGCCCCTCGGAGCTCACCGACTTCGGCCGGTCACTCCTGGCGGAGAACCCCGACCATCCCGGCAGCCTGGGGATCGCGATCTCCGAGGCGGTCTCGATGGCCGTCGCCGATCCCAAGACGCGCTACGCGCTCGGCTCGGTGCTGAACCACGTCCTCTTGCACCAGACGATCATCGGCGAGGAGACCCTGCTGCAGCTCGCGAAGGTCGGCGAGACGCCCGACGTCCTGGTCGGCTGTACCGGTGGAGGATCCAACTTCGCCGGGCTCAGCCTGCCGTTCCTGCGCGAGAAGCTCGCCGGGCGGATGGACCCGGTGATCCGCTGCGTCGAGCCGGCGGCGTGCCCGACCCTCACCCGCGGCGAGTACCGCTACGACTTCGGCGACACCGCCGGTATGACACCCCTCGTGAAGATGCACACGCTCGGTCACGACTTCATCCCCGATCCGATCCACGCCGGGGGTCTCCGCTACCACGGGATGGCACCGCTCGTATCGCATCTCTACGAGACCGGCCTGGTCGAGGCGGAGGCCATCAGCCAGAACGAGTGCTTCGACGCGGCCGTCCAGTTCGCCCGCACCGAGGGCATCGTCCCCGCACCGGAGCCGACCCATGCGATCGCCGCCGCTGTCCGCGAGGCGCTGCGGTGCCGCGAAGAGGGCGAGTCCCGGACGATCCTCACCGCGCTGTGCGGCCACGGACACCTCGACCTCCCCGCCTACGAGAGCTACCTCTCGGGCGAGATGGTCGACCACGAGCTGTCGTCGGAGACGATCGCCGCGGCGATGGCCCGCGTTCCCGTCGTCGACTGAGCATCGTGGTCGGCCGGGTCCGAGCCAGGCATCGGTGAACGGCGCCGACACGGCCTTCGCACCGGGCCGCGTGAACCTGATCGGCGACCATGTGGACTACGTCGGTGGGCGGGCCCTGCCGATGGCCATCCAACTCGGCACGACGGTCACGCTGGCCGGGCGCGGAGGTACGCGGATCCGGCTGAGCTCCGACGCCGTGCCGGGGGCGCTGGACGTGGCGATCGACGCCGACCCGGCGACAGTCGACCCGCCGTGGGGACGTCACGTGGTCGCCGTGCTCAGGGAACTCGCGATCAGCGCCGGTGGAACGGGGACCGTCACCACCTCGCTGCCGGTGGGGGCCGGCCTGTCGTCGAGCGCGGCCCTCGAGGTGGCCGTGGCACTCGCTTTCGGGACCGACCTGACCGGACTCGACCTTGCTCTGGCCTGTCACCGGGCCGAAGCTGCGGCGACAGGGGTTCCGACGGGGATCCTCGACCAGTTGACGATCACCTCGGCATGCGACGGCGCAGCGCTGCTCGTCGACTGCCGTGACCTGTCCACCCGTGCCGTTCGCCTGCCCGACGGCCTCGCGATCCACGCGGTGCACTGCGGGGAATCCCGCAGCCTCACCGGATCCGCGTACGCCTCGCGGCGGACGGCGTGTGAGGACATCGAACGGGAGATCGGCCCACTCCGTGATGCGACGATGGACGACATCGCTTCGTTGGCGGACCGGGGGCGCCGCCGGCGGGCCCGTCACGTCGTGAGCGAGATCGCCCGGGTCGGCGACTTCACCGACGCGATGGACGCCGGCGATCTCGACGCTATGGGCCACCTGGCAGATGAGAGCCACCGCAGCCTGCGCGACGACTACGAGGTCTCGTCGGTCGCGCTCGACGCGGCGGTAGAGCGCGCCAGGCGGGTACCGGGTGTCATCGGCGCGCGGCTCACCGGTGCCGGTTTCGGCGGCTGCATCGTCGTCTTCGCGCATCGTGACGTCGATCCCGCCGAGATCGGCGGGTGGCGTCTGGACGCCTCCGGCCCCGCCCGACGCATCCCTCCGGCGCGGTGAGCGGACCGTCCTCAGTGTGAACGGACGACGCGGCTCGACACGACCATGTCGTGCCAGGCCCGCTTCTCGCGGTCCCAGATCGCCCAGAGGTACCCCAGCAGGAGGACGAGACCGGAGATGATCTTGAAGAGCGACCGCCCCAGACCTCGGCCGTAGCCGATGGACTCGCCGGTCCGGTCGTCGACGACACGCAGACCGATCATCCGCTTGCCGGGCGTCGCCCCCGTCACACCATCGAAGTACGGGTAGTACCAGAACAGCGAGAGCGCCCCGAGGCCCAGGTTGAGGAACAAGATGAGCAGCGCCGACGCCGTGGTCGGCCCTTCGCACAACCCGGGTCGCCCATTCACGGTGCAAGCGGTGATCTCGGTCGGAAGGTTCAGGGTCACGACGACGGAGATCACACCCACCGGGATGCCGACGATGAGGGTGTCGAGAATCCACGCGCCGAGTCGGGCACCGAAACCGGCGAAATCCATGTGGGCCGGACCGCTGCCGGGGCCCGGCGGTGGTGGCACCCGGGCGTCCCACCCACCGGGATACTGGGGAGGGGGCGCCTGGTAGCCGCCGGGTCCGTCGACCGTCGGGGGCGGGACGGCTGGCGGCGTCGGCGGTTGTGGCTCTGGTGGCGGAGGCGCCACGCCGGGTTGCTGATCGGGTGGGTACCAGTTGCCGTCGGAGGCGAGCCACCACCCGGGGCCGGGCTGGTCCGACCTTCCGTCACCGCTCGTGGTCATGTCAGGTCCTTCCGGGGGCCGCCGCCCCGCCGTCTCCGCCGGACCGACCCGCGCAGTGCGATCAGCCATGCTGGCTTCCAGAGCCCGAACACTAGGTTCCGCAGCGGTTCGGGTCGAACCGGCTGCGGCTACCGTTGGACCCCACGGATCGGTAGCTCAGTTGGTCAGAGCACCTGCCTTACAAGCAGGGGGCCGGGGGTTCGAGCCCCTCCCGATCCACTCTGGCGGGGTGTCTCCGGAGGTGAGCGAGCGGTGCTGGGAGATCATCGCGGCCGGCGCCAATGCGGAGCAGTGTCATAGCGAATCGGACCCCACACGACGCCGCCTACACCGTCGCTCGTCATGACGGACGAATTCGCTACGACACCGTCGCTGACCGGGACCCGCCGTCCAGAGCCCTCCGGTAGGGGGCAGCGATCTCGTCGACATTCGCCGCGACCCCGGCCGGCCGAAGCACCGAGCAGACCCGACACTGGACGGACCCCTCACCTGTTGGGCAGACTCGGAGACATGGAGACCCCCGATTACGTCCGACATGACGGCCTGAAGGCATGGGTTGCCGAGATGGTCGAGCTCTGCAAGCCGGCTCGCGTGCACTGGTGTGACGGGTCCGACGACGAGTACGACCGCCTGTGTCAGGAACTCGTCGACGCCGGCACGTTCATCCGCCTGAACGACGAGAAACGGCCCAACAGCTTTCTCGCACGCTCGGACCCGAGCGACGTCGCCCGCGTGGAGGACCGCACCTTCATCTGCTCGAAGACCGCCGAGGACGCGGGCCCCACCAACAACTGGATGGACCCCGACGAGATGAAGGCCGAGCTGACCGGCCTCTTCGACGGCTGCATGGCGGGACGGACGATGTACGTGATCCCGTTCTCGATGGGCCCGCTCGGCTCCGACATCGCTCAGCTCGGCGTCGAGATCAGCGACTCCGCATACGTCGCCGTGAACATGAAGCTCATGACGCGCATGGGCCGCGCCGCGGTGGAGGTGCTCGGCACCGACGGATCGTTCGTCCCGTGCATGCACACGGTGGGGGCGCCGCTCGCCGAAGGCGACGAGGACGTGGCGTGGCCGTGCAATCCCGACGTCAAGTACATCGTGCACTTCCCCGAGGAGCGTTCGATCTGGAGCTACGGCAGCGGCTACGGCGGCAACGCCCTGCTCGGCAAGAAGTGCCTCGCCCTGCGGATCGCGTCGACGATGGCCCGCGACGACGGGTGGCTCGCCGAGCACATGTTGATCATGGGCGTCACCGACCCGGGCGGCGAGAAGACCTATGTGGCCGCGGCGTTCCCCAGCGCCTGCGGGAAGACGAACTTCGCGATGCTCGTCCCGCCGCCGTCGTTCACCGACGAAGGCTGGAAGATCACCACGGTCGGCGACGACATCGCCTGGATCAAGCCCGGGCCCGACGGCAAGCTCTACGCGATCAACCCCGAAGCCGGCTACTTCGGCGTGGCGCCCGGAACGTCGTTCGACACGAACCCGATGGCGATGGAGTCGATCCGGGCCAACACCATCTTCACCAACGTCGCGCTCACAGACGACGGCGATGTCTGGTGGGAGGGCATCGACGGCGACGTCCCCGACCACCTGATCGACTGGCAGGGCGGGGACTGGACGCCCGATTCCGACCGCAAGGCCTCGCACCCCAATGCCCGTTTCACAGCTCCGGCGTCACAGAACCCGGCGCTCGACCCCGACTGGGACGACCCCAAGGGCGTGCCCATCAACGCGTTCATCTTCGGTGGCCGCCGCTCGGGCACCATCCCCCTCGTCGTCCAGAGCTTCAACTGGGCCTACGGCGTGTTCATGGCCGCCACCATGGGATCCGAGACCACCGCAGCCGCCTTCGGCCAGCAGGGCGTCGTGCGACGCGACCCCTTCGCGATGCTCCCCTTCGCCGGATACCACATGGGCGACTACATCAACCACTGGCTGTCGTTCGGGCGCAACATCCACAATCCGCCGCGGATCTTCGAGGTCAACTGGTTCCGCCGCGACGACAACGGGGACTTCGTGTGGCCGGGGTTCGGCGAGAACATGCGGATCCTGCGGTGGATCGTCGAGCGCTCACACGGACGCGCCGTCGGTGTAGAGAGCCCGCTCGGCTGGATGCCCCGACACCAGGATCTCGACTGGAAGGGCCTGGAGGACTTCAGCGAATCGGATTTCCTCGAATGCCTCTCGATCGACCGCGCCGAGTGGGACGCCGAGTTGTTGCAGCTGGAGGAACTGTTCATGAAGCTCCACACGCGGCTGCCCGCGGAAATGCGATCGATTCGCGAACTCGTGGCCGGTGCGCTGTGGCGTTCCCCCGACCGCTGGGAGATGAACCCCGACCCGACCTGATAGACCGGGATCCGTGGCAGACAACGGGGACTTCAGCGAAGCCATGATCGAGACCGTCGCGCAGACGGTTGCGGCGGTCATCACGGCGGCAGCGGTCAAGGCGGTGCTCGACCGTGCGTTCGCGCGCCGCCGCGGCCTACCTCCGCCGACCCACCCCGCCCGGGAGAACGCGAGCCGGATCAGTGCCGTCGCGTGGTCGGCGATGGTCGGCGCAGCCGCGGGAGCGGCGAAGCTCCTCGTCCGACGTGAGACGGAACGCCGTCTCGAAGCGCGTCGGCGGCTCACGGGCGGTTCCGTCTAGGGCCCCGATGCAGGCCGCTCAGAAGGTCGCCCGCGCCTCCACCATCTCGGCCAGCAGCGCAGGTGTGGCGGCGGCGACCGGCAAGCGCCGCTCGCCTGGCTCGAGCACGACGAGGTCGCGCCCCCTCGCCTCGGTGATCGCGGCACCGGCCTCGGTGCACACGAGCTGCGCGCCCAGGTAGTCCCAGGGGGCGTGCCCGTGCTGTCCGCAGTCGATGAATCCGTCGATGACACCCGCCGCGACGAGACACAGGTCCAGCGCCGACGCTCCGTTGGTGCGGTACTGGCCCCAACCGAGACGCGCGGGCGGCAGGTCCGAGAGGACGACGAGGGCGTCCGAGAAGCGCTCACAACCGCTGGGCGCGATGGCCTCACCATCGCGGGTCGCGCCACCACCCCGGACAGCGGAATACCGCTCGCCCGACGCGAGGTTCGTCACGACCGAGGCCAACGGGCCCTGCGCGTCCACCGCACAGAGGCTCGTCGCGTACCACGGGATGCCGCGGCTCGCGTTCGTCGACCCGTCGACGGGATCGACGACGACCACCACCTCCCGCTGGGACTGGTGCAGGCCCGTCTCCTCGGAGAACACGCCGACACCGGCGTCCAGCAACATGGCGACCGCCACGTCGTCGGCAACGATGTCGTGGGTGTACTGGCCGGGAACCGTGTCGGCGAGCTGCCAGCCGTCGTGGCCGGCCAGGGCCTCGGTGATGCCGGCCACAACGTCGTCGAAGAGGGTCAGGAGCGAGTCGGGGTCCACCCGGCGAAGCTAGTCGCCGCGGCCGGCAGTCGGTGACGTCACCGTGGTTGAGTAGCGTTGTGGCGACGAAGGGGCTCATCAGCCCTTCGAAACACCATTCAGAGGAGACTGCACACGTGGCGGTTGTCGACATCGCAACGTTCATCACCGACGTGAAGGACCTCGCCGGCGACTACGGCTTCCATGTCCACGACGAGCGGCACTTCGTCGAGACGTACTCGATGCGCCAGGCGTGGGAGGTGGACCTGCACCCGGCCCACGCCTGCGGTGGCCCGTTGGACATCCATCTGGCGCTCGAGGTCGACCCCCGCGTGATGCTGGCGTTCGAAGACGCCCTGGTGGATCTCCCCGAGGGCGAGGACCCTCCGGAGGGCCACGAACTCCAGATGTCGTTCACCTGGGCGCTCCCGCCGCTCCCCCAGGGTCCGGATCTGCTCGTGCTCGCCACCGAACTCGCCGGCGTCGGCGGCGCCGACCTGCCCCTGGAGGTCTCCGCGGTGGATGCCTACATGGCCGTCACCGATGCGCCCGAACGCACCCTCGCCATCACGACCCGCGTGGCGGTGCCCCTCGGTCAGATCCACATGAACCATCAGCAACTCGACGATGTCCTGGACCGGGTCCGCAACGTCTCGGAGTACCTGCTGGACCGCGCGCCGGCGTGGCTCGGCGACTTCTGAGGACCACCTCGACGGGACCGCTCCTGCGATTTGGGCGTGCAGAGCCCGGACCTTCTAGCCTCGCCGTGTCGTTCGACGAGCACCGGGGTTGACACATGGCAGGCATCGAGAAGATCGAGGGAATCGGCAAGCGCAACGGCGCGAAGCTCGTGAAGGCTGGGATCCGCACGCCGGCGGCCCTGTTGAAGGCCGCCGGCGCCAAGAAGGACCGCAAGGCTCTCGCCGCCGAGACCGGCCTCGACGAGAAGGCCATCCTCACCTGGGTGAACAAGGCCGACCTGTTCCGCGTGAAGGGTGTCGGCGAGGAGTACAGCGACCTTCTCGAGGCGTGCGGAGTCGACACGGTCAAGGAACTCCGTCGCCGGAGCCCCAAGTCACTGCACGCGAAGCTTCTCGAGGGATCGGGTGGACGTGGCCGGGTCCGGCGCCCGCCGAGTCTGTCCATGGTCGAGCGCTGGGTCGCCGCCGCCAAGGAACTCGAGCCCGCAGTCACGTACTGACGCCGCCGCATCGCGACGCTGACCGCGGCGGCCGTCTCGTCAGCTCACCGGGAGCGGGCTGACCGAACCGGCCACGACATAGAACCCGACGTTGTTGCCGACCGGGATCTCGATCCCGGTGTGCGTCGTCGTCCCCGACATCCGATCGTGCATCGCGAGCATGCCGTCGACGGTGTACACGAAGAAGCGACCGTCGTCAGACCATGCCGTCGGGAACGCCGAGACGAGCGGCTCGTAGATGACCGTGCGGTCCGCCCGTTCCACCTCGACCACTTCGAAGGTCAGCGGCCCCGAGTTGGAGAACGCGTAGTAGCTGATCGCCTGCCCCGTCGGAGCGAACGTGATCACAGCGAACCGCGGCGCGGGTCCCAGATCGAAATCGGCGGGCCGGACCTCCCCTGTGGCGATCTCGACGATGCCGGTCCCACAGTCGAAGTCGCCGTCGCACCCCCAGTAGTAGACCGCGCCATCGGCCACACCCCTCACGGTGCCGGCGACCAACTCGCGCGCCCCGGCGCGGTCGACGAAGAAGATGCCGCCCGGCGTCTCCGCGACCACACCCGACCCGGTGGCTCCGACCACCTCGGCGACCGCCGGTAGGCGCAGCGTCAGTTGTGGATCGTCGCCGTTCAGATCCATGAGCTGGGCCCGCACGTGGTCGTAGCGGTCGTCGGGCTCACTCACGCGCCACACGGTGGTGGCCCGCGACGACCACACGATCAGGTCCTGCGACGGCGCCAACTCCACGCGGGTTCCGGTGTCGAGTGCCAGCGCCAGCGTCTCGTCGCCGTCGCGGGCGACGAGCCAACGGCCCGCCATGCCGACCGGGGTCGCCGTGCCCATGGATCCGATCGGAACGACGGTGGCCCGCTCTCCGCCCGCGACGTCCACCAACTCGGCCCCACCCCTGGTCGCCACGACGACCTGAAGTCCTGTCGCAACCGCACCTGCGCCCCCGGGGGGTTCCGTCGAGCGTCCGCCGTCGCGTTCCGTCACCAGTTCGGACGGGTCCGACGGGCCGGAGGATTCGGTGGCCGGCTGTCCCCCCGGCTCGGGCGTCGGGGCGACGTCGTCACCACCACCGAGGACGACGACCACCGTCGCCCAGGCCGCCATGGCTATTCCCGCTCCGAGCACCAACCAACGCCGGAACCCGCCGCCGAAGCGGCCCGGATGACTTGCCGCCGGTGCCGGAACCGGGTCGCCGGGCTCCGCTCCCACGGTGTGATCGCGACCGCCCGCGACCTCAGGGTTGTCCTCGAGCTCGATGATCGCGACCGCGTCAGCTACGGGGAGTCCGCACAGGCGACAGAAGGCATCACGGTCGTCGATCAGGCCGCCGCAGGACGGACACAGGTCGGGGGCCGGCACGCCGCGACCCTAGTGGGGCCCCGTCGTCGGCGAAGGGTCGTCGAAGCAGCCCCCCGAGGGGGCCAGGGGGTCAGTCGCGCTTGTTCTCGGTCGCTTCCAGGAGACGCTCGCGCAGGCCCCGCTTGGAGCCGGCACGCTCGGAGAAGAGACGTCGATGATCCCGGTCGGGCGGTGTCGTGTCGACATCGGTCATCGGCTGGGGGAACTGTTCGACATCATCGGCCTTCGGCTTCTCGATGGCGCGCCGGGCGTTGGCGGCGGCCGGGTCGAGGATCACAGCCAGGCGCTGCTCGACATCGTCGGATTCGAGGCGCAGGGTGCGGGCGAGGATCTCCATGTCGTCGTGACGCAGCGACCGGCGGGGAAGTTCGGAATCGGGGCGGAGCCCGCGGATCTCGCGCACGAACGACAGGTAGTTGCGGAGCAGTTCGGTGATCGTCAGACGGTCGGCGAGCTGCTGGATGCTCTCACCGGAGCCGATGGTCCCCGAGTCGAGGTTCACCTCGAGGTTGTCGCGTTCGGGCAGGAGTTTGTCGAGGTCCACCCGGTACGCGTCGACCAGGCCCGGGACGTCTTCGGGCAGAATGGGGTACACGCCCCGTTCGATCATGGACAGCACGACCGGAGTGAACTTCCACTCCAGCCGGCGGGCGATGTCGGCGAGCGCGATGCCCTCGCGGGTCCGGGCGGCGGCCAGGAACCGGCCCAGCCTGGCAGCGGGCACTTCGAGCACCTGCGCGTACTCCGGTGACAGTTCCATCGTCATGGCGTTCATATCGGCCGCAGGGCCGGTGGTCTTGAACCGCGACCGCGAAAACGCCCAATGGGTCGATCGGCTCATGGCGTCAATACCCACTCTAGGTGATAATTGGAGGCGAGTAGGCCACGCTCAGTGAACGTCCTGGCAGGGGCAGACGAACGTGGCCGGCAGGGAATCCACAGGGGAGACGATCATGGGCACGACCCGTCGCGCCGTGATGACGGCCATGGCGCTGCGTCGCCACGCTGTCCGTCGCAGCGAGCCCGTCAGTCGCCGCGGGCGCGTGAGCCGTTGTGAACGGGGTGCAGTCGCCCTGTTGTTGAGCGCGGGACTCGGCCTCATCGGAGCGGCGGTGGTAGCCGTCGACGTCGGCAGCATCCGCACGGCGCGCCACCATCTCCACGAGAACGCCGGGGGCGCCGCCCTGGCCGCCCTGGCTGAGCTCCCCGATGCCGACGCCGCCCGCACCTCTGCGTTCACCTACGCGGCGGCCAACGACGTGGCGGGTCTCGGCACTCTCGACGACACCGACGACATCGAGTTCGGATGGTGGGATCCCGACGCGGAGATGTTCATGCCGACCGGCACCGGCGGTGACGTCCCGGTCTCGGCTGTGCGCGTGACCGCGCACCGCGAGGAGGTCGAGACGAACGTCGGCGGCGTCGTCGCCCCCGTCCTCGGCATGGAGACGACCGACCTGACCGCGACCGAGGTTGCGTCGGTCGCGCTGACGACAATCCATTTCGAGGGGATCGCAGACGGACCCGTGCCGGCGACACTCGGGGCGGGAACCGGCACCGACCTGGACGAACGCGACGGTCTGGTCGGAGTCGCCGCGGTCTCACCTCCAGGTGTCGCCATAGGAATCGTCGACCTTCGCTGCGGTCTGGGGTGCCCCGGCGTCGACGCGACCTTCGATGATGCACACCACGCCCTGGTCAGCGCAGGCGGAACGGTGACCTTCGACTTCAGCTCCCTCGGTGACGGCGCCGCGACCCCATGGTCGATCCGCGTGCTCGGGGCCGCAGAGGATGCAGGGACGGTGACGATCGTCTATCGCGACGGTGACGGATCCGTTCTCGGACTCGAGGAGATGGACTCCCCGCCGCCCGGAGCATCGGTGACGTGGTTCCTCGAGCCTGCAGCCGAGGTGACCGAGATGATTATCCGGATGCCCGACGGAGCCGCCATCGACGATCTGCGCCTCGCGACCGGCCTGACCGTGGTGACCTGACTCCTGCGTCCGGACAGTCGAGGAAAGGGCCGAGGGAGACCCGGCGGATGGTCCAAGGACACTGGGCCGCTCAGAACGGGTCCCGTAACCTCGGATCCGATGGCCGTGCGAACCGGACACGGACCGACACCTACGGGAGGCATGCCGTGGCGAACGACGAGACCGGGACTTCGAACCCCGAGGGGCTCCTCGAACAACGTGAGTCACTACACACACGTCTGATCGAGTTGGAGAGGGCGCTGGCAGGCGCGGGGCCGGGCAGGATCGACGACTGGTCCGCCGACGTCGCGGCGGCGATGACGCGCGTGGCCGACGCGTTCGCCGAGCACGTCCACTTCACGGAGGACGCCGACGGCCTGTTCGCCGACGTGATGAGGCGCTCCCCCGGCCTCGCCGCCGCCGTCGAGACGCTGCGGATCGACCATCAACGGATCGACGACTGCCTGCGCGAGAACCTCGTCACGCTGGCCGCCGGGGTGAGCGGGGACCACGCGGCGTGGGTGGATCGAGTCCGCGCATCCGCCGGCGCACTGATGGGCCAGCTCACCTACCACCGCCAACAGGGCGCCGATCTGACTTACGCCGCGTTCTGGGACGACGAGGGCGGAAGCGGCTGAGGGCGCCGGCACCGGAAGACCACCCGCGGGCGTGGAAGGATCCCGCCCCGGACCCGGTTGGACCGACCATGCGAATCGATGTGTTCTCCGACGTCGTGTGTCCGTGGTGCTACCTCGGCGAGCGACGCCTCGCCGCTGCCCTGGCCGACATCGACGGGGGCGGCGATGTCGAGGTGCGCTGGCGGGCCTTCCAACTCGACCCCACAGCACCAGCGGAACCCCGTCCGCTCAGGCCTGCCCTCGAGCGCAAGTACGGACCCGGGTCCTACGAGGCGATGACGGCGCGTCTGGGCGCAGCCGCTCCCGAAGTGGGCATCGAGTACCGCTTCGACCTGGTCCAACGCGTCCGGAGCTGGGATGCGATGAGGCTGCTCGCGTGGACGGACCAGACCGAGGGTCCCGAGGCGGCGGAGGTGCTCCTCGCGCGTCTCTTCGAGGCCTATTTCACCGAGGGCGGCAACATCGCCGACCACGGCGCGCTGGCCCGCTGGGCGGACGAGACCGGCCTGGACGCGGGACTCGCGGCCGAGGCCCTCGCGTCGGATGCCGGTGCGCAGCGCGTGCAGGAGGACCTGCACGCCGCCGCGGAACTCGGCGTCAGCGCGGTCCCGACGTTCGTGGTGGACGGCGCATGGGCGATTCCCGGCGCCCAGGAGATCGTCACGATGAAGGCCCTGTTGAGCCGGGCCCTCGCGCGCACCTGAGGCGCCCCGGAGAAATTCGCCTCGGGGTCGCCCCGAACCCGGCCCGTCAGTTCTACGATTCCAGTGCCGACACGGGCTGGTTCCGGAGGGAAAGTACATGAGTCGACGACACGGATTGCGCGCGATCGCCGTCGCAGCGACGGCCGCGCTGATGGCAACCCTGGCCGTCGCCGGAGTCGACCCCGCCGGGGCGAGCCCGGGATCCCCACGAGGGTGGGTCGACTCGGTCAGCGTGGTCCCCGGAGGCGTCGATGTGGCCGGCTGGGCCGTCGACGCCGACCGGCCCGCAGACGCTGTGACCGTGCACGTCTACGCGAACGGCAGCTACGTCGACGGTCGCAGGGCATCGGCGCTGCGACCCGATGTGAACGCCGCTCTCGGCGTCACCGGCGGCCACGGATTCGGCTGGACCGTGCCACTCGGCCCCGGCTCCTGGGAACTCTGCGTCTACGCGCTCGGGGTCTCCGCAGGCGGCACACCCGACGGCGACAATCCCCGAATCGGGTGTCGCAACGTCACCATCGGCTCGACGGGGACTTCCGGCTCGACCGGAGGGAGCGGTGCGGCCCTGGCCCCGCGCGGCAACCTCGACCGCGTCCGTTCGTCGGATCGGGGCATCACGATCGCGGGGTGGGCGCTGGACGGCAACGCCTCGTCGAGCCCCGTCACCATCCAGGTGTGGTCCAGCGGACGGTTCCTCGGCAGCCGCCTCGCCGACTCGGCCCGGCCCGACGTGAACGCCGCTCTCGGCGTGGACGGCGCCCACGGATTCGGCTGGACGGTCCCCGTCGGGCCGGGGATCCACGAGGTGTGCATCTACGCGATGGGGCTCGGGGCCGGGGCAACGCGGTCCGGCCCGGACTCACTGCTGGGTTGCCGGCGCGTCGCAGTCGGCGGTGAGGCGGCCGCGGACGTACAGACGCGCCTTCTCCAACTCGGCTACTGGCACGACGATCCGGCGGGTGTCTTCGGCGACGGCACGAAACACGCGGTGACCGCCCTCCAGAAGGTCGCCGGGCTCCCTCTCACGGGTGTCGTGGATTCGGCGACCCGCGCCGCTCTGGACGACGGGGTGCGCCCGGCGGCCCGCTCGAGTTCAGGGCGGGTGATGGAGGTGGATCTGGACCTGCAGGTCGTCTACGTGGTCGACACGGGACACATCGACGCGATCCTCGACGCCTCGACCGGCAAGGCGTCCACCCCTACGCCTCCCGGGCGTTTCGAGGTCTTCCGCAGCGTCAACGCGTGGGATCCCGGTCCGTACGGTTCGTTGTACCGGCCCCGCTACTTCGTCGGCGGGATCGCCTTCCACGGGTTCGGTAGCGTCCCGACCGCTGCGGCTTCACACGGATGCGTCCGGCTCACGCTCGATGCCATGGACTGGGTGTGGGCCGAGAACATCATGCCGATCGGCACCGACGTCTGGGTCTACTGACGGGCCGGCGACGGCGCCACAGATCCCCGCCTCGGCCGGCGCTCGATGATTCAGGCCCGGCGCCGGCGGGTATCCCCTGTGCATGAACTTCAAACTCGGATTCATCGCAGGCGCGGCCGCGGGCTACTCGCTGTCGCAGTTCCTCACCGCCGACCAGCGCCGAAAGCTCGAACAACGCCTGGCGGAGGCCCGCGACAACCCCCGCATCAGCAGGGTCACCGACTCGGTCCGCCGCAACGCGGGTCAGGTGGCCGACGCGGTGACCGACCGGGTCACGAGCGCAGCGGCCACAGCCGGTGACGCCGTCACCGGCGCCGTCGATGCGACGAACGGATCCACCACACCGGACGGCTTCGGATCTGCGGACCGGCCGCCGACCGCCGCCGAGGAGCTCGACGCCGAGAAGGCTGCCGAGACGGCCCCCGACGTCGGCGACACGTACGACGAGATGGCCCGGCTCGGCGCCGAGAACACCGGCGAGGGCCGCGTACCCTGACGAGCGCCTGCGACGTCGAAGTCAGCCGCCGCGTCGGCGGATCCACCCGCCGGCCGCTGCGGCGGCCCGACGACCGACCCCCAACAACCCATGACCCGATTCGGAGCCGACACCCACCGTGTCGGCTCCGCCGCGTTCATCCGCGCCGGCCTCGGCCCGGGGCTGTTGTGCCGTCCCGGCCTCACGTAGGTCGGCGAGACGTTCCCGCAGGAATGCCGCCTCGGTCTCGGCCCGCGCGGCGCGCTCGCGAGCCTCCGCCAGTTCCCGACCGGCCTCGTGGAGGTTGCCCAACTGGTCGAGCATCCGATTCCACGCACTCAGCGGTACGAGAAGGGCCTCCCCCTCGACCGCGCCCATCTCCGGTGTCCGCGGTGCAAGATCGGCGTCGGCGACCGGATCAGACCCGGTGGGGACGCGTTCGCCGCCGCCGCCATGACCACCGGTCTGAGTCGTTCTCGGACGTGGACGCCCGCCGCTCTCACGTAGCGCCGCCGTCTCCCAACGCGTCGTGGGTTCCATAGATCGAACGTAGCCCGCCACACGACCGCGGTGGCTGACCTAGGATGCGGCTCGGACCACGGTCCGCGACACTTCCATGGCCGATCACTCACCGCTCCCCGCCGACGAGATCCGTGCCATCGTGCGCCGCGTCACCCAGGGCGTACTGGAAGCGGACCTCTCCACCGACGCGGCCGACCCCGGCACCCGCATGCACCTGTCGGACTCCACCGCCGTGGAAACGGGAGGCCGGCCCGGTGACGGGTCCGCGTCGGCGGGAATCGCGATCGGCGCCGACCACGGTGGCTTCGCGCTGAAACAGGACCTGGCGGGCAAGCTCGCCGTCGCCGGACACCGCGTCGTCGACTGTGGCACCGACAGCCCCCATCCGGTCGACTATCCCGACGTCGCGCACGCCGTCGCCCGCCTGGTCGCCGAGGGCGCCGTCGGCGCGGGAATCATCATCGACGGGGCCGGCATCGGCTCGGCCATGGTGGCCAACAAGGTGCCCGGCGTGCGGGCCGCGCTGTGTTACGACCTCTCCACGGCGCGAAACAGCCGCGAGCACAACCACGCCAACGTCATGACGCTCGGCGCCGGGCTCACCGGTCCCGCCCTCGCCTGGCAGATCGTCGAGGAGTGGCTGTCGGTTTCCTGGGGCCCCGACCGTCACGCCCGACGGGTCGCCATGATCGACGACTTCGAACATCGGTACTCCCGCCTCCTCGAACCGTCGCGAGGTGGGGCGTGACCACCACCCCGCTCGATCGCGAGATGCTCGTCGAGTTGATCACCCAGGAGGTGCTGTCGGTACTGGCCGCCCGCACCGACATCTGCGAGACGCCCGAGAAGGTGGCCAACGCGGTCGCCAACGGCGCCGACCGGGTGGCGTACCACGGTGACGCGGCCTCGGTCCCCCTCGAGATGGCGCGCTACATCGACCACACGCTCCTCAAGCCCGATGCCACGGCCGACGAGATCGACACGTTGTGTTCCGAGGCGGCCGAGTACCACTTCGCCTCCGTGTGCGTGAACCCGACCTGGGTCGCACGGTGCGCCGGCAACCTCCGCGGGTCCGACGTCAAGGTCTGCACCGTCATCGGCTTTCCCCTCGGTGCCACCACCCCGCGCATCAAGGCGATGGAGGCACGGCAGGCACTACGCGACGGTGCACGCGAGGTCGACATGGTCCTCAACATCGGAGCACTCAGATCCGGCCATCTCGATCTCGTCCGCGAGGACATCGAGAAGGTGGTCGACTCGGCGCACGAGGCCGGCGCGATCGTCAAGGTCATCTTGGAGACGGCGCTGCTCACCGATGAGGAGAAGGTCGTCGCCTCGGCCATCGCCAAGGCTGCAAAGGCCGACTTCGTCAAGACATCCACCGGATTCGGCGGTGGCGGCGCCACCGTCTACGACGTCGCTCTGATGCGCGAGACCGTGGGACCCGAGATGGGCGTGAAAGCCTCCGGCGGTGTGCGAACCGCCGCCGACGCGAAGGACATGATCGCCGCCGGCGCCACCCGGATCGGGGCCTCCGCCGGTGTGCAGATCGTCAACGAGACACAAGGAGCCACCGGTGACGACGGGTATTGACCTTCGATCGTTCGTCTTCCTCGACAACCTCCAACCCCAACACGCCGCCTTCATCGGGACCGTGTCGCAGGGTTTCCTCCCGCTGGCCGGCGACGCGTCGCTCTACGTGGAGATCGCACCCGGCATCGAGATCAACCGCCTGACCGACGTCGCCATGAAGTCCACCTCGGTACGCCCCGGCATGCAGATCATCGAGCGCGTGTACGGGATGTTGGAGGTGCACTCCCCCGACCAGGCCGAGACCCGCGCCGCGGGCGAGGCGATCCTCGAAGCGGTCGGCCTGTCGGAGTCCCAGCGCATCAAGCCGAAGATCCTGTCGAGCCAGATCATCCGGCGCATCGACGACCACCACGCGCAGCTCATCAACCGCGTCCGCCACGGGCAGATGATCATTCCCGGTCAGACCCTCTACACGCTCGAATGTGAGCCCGCCGCCTACATCGCGCTCGCCACCAACGAAGCCGAGAAGGCTGCGGACATCAACGTCCTGGAAGTCCGGGCGTACGGTGCGGTCGGACGGGTGTACCTGGGCGGCGAGGAGCGCGACATCGACGTCGGCTGGCAGGCCGCCGTCGCGGCCCTCGAGGGACTCGAGGGACGGACACCGTGAACGCAGTGATCCACGACGCCCGGCTGAGTCGGGCGTCCATGAGACTCGGAAACGAGAAGGGAGTCAGGAATGGCTGATGCGCTCGGCATGATCGAATGCAGGAGCTTCGCGGCGATGGTCGAGGGGGCCGATGCCATGGTGAAGGCGGCCAAGGTGGAGCTCGTCTCCTACGCCGAGACCGGCGGGGGCTACGTGACCGCGGTGGTCCGGGGTGATGTCGCGGCCGTGAAGGCGGCCATCGACGCCGGGGTACGCGGCGCGGAGAAGGTCGGCGAGGTCATCGCCAGCCACGTCATCGCCCGCCCGCACCTCAACATCGACCTGGTCCTGCCGCTGGGCCGCGCGCAGGACGCGCAGAACGAGCTCGGCTGACGTGCTCCTCGGAAGGGTCGCCGGAACCGTGGTGGCCAGTCGTAAGGAGCCGTTGCTCGAGGGGTCGACGCTGCTGCTCGTGCGCCAACTCGACGTGGACGACACAGAGACCGGCGGCTACGTCGTAGCCGTCGACTCCGTCGGCGCGGGCGTCGGCGAGGTCGTCCTCTACGCGTCGGGAAGTTCCGCCCGCCAGACGGCCGCCACCCGCGACCGTCCCGTCGACGCCGTCATCATGGCGATCGTCGACACGTGGGAGGTCGACGGCGACACGGTGTGGTCGAAGTGACGGCTCAGGTCGAACCGTGCTGAGCGACACCGAGATCCAGGCGATCATCTCGCGGGTCAAGGGACGCGTCGCCGCCGTCGAAGGGCGCACACACACCGGGCCGGCCCTCGACGCCGCCGCGGAGATGGCCGATGTCACCGCACGTCTCGGCGACGGAATCCATCCCACGATCGACGCGGCGGTCTCGGCTGCCAAACGCGCCTCGGTGACCTACCGCGAGTCCGGGCTCGGCAGCCGCAAGACCATCGTCGAGGCGATCCGCGAGGCGATGCTGCGCGAGGGTGAGCGACTCGCGTACCTCGCCCGAGAGGAGACCGGCCTCGGGCGCGCCGAGGACAAGGTCATCAAGAACCACCTCGTGACGACGAAGACACCGGGGCCCGAGGATCTCGAGCCGCAGGCGGTCACCGGCGACGGCGGGATGATGGTCACCGAGTACGCGCCCTACGGCGTCATCGGGTCCATCACCCCGACGACCAACCCGACCTCGACCATCATCAACAACACGATCGCGATGGTGTCGGCCGGCAACGCCGTCACCTTCAACGTCCACCCGAGCGCGAAGAACGTCTCCGTCGAGAACATCCAGATCCTCAACCGCGCGATCGTCGCCGCCGGCGGCCCGCCAGATCTGGTGACCGCCGTGCCGAATCCGACGCTGGACTCGGCCAGGGAGCTCATGAGCCACCCCGATGTGTCGGTGCTACTCGTCACCGGCGGTCCGGCCGTCGTCGGCGAGGCCCTGCGGACCCCGAAGAAGGCCATCACCGCCGGTCCGGGCAATCCACCGGCCGTCGTCGACACGACCGCCGACGTCGACCAGGCCGGCCACGACATCGTGCGGGGCGCCTCCTTCGACAACGGCATCATCTGCACCGACGAGAAGACGACGATCGTCGTCGACTCCGTCGCCGATCGCCTCGTGACGGCGATGACCGCCGCAGGCGCCTACAGGCTCAAGGAGCACGAACTCAAGCGGCTCGAGCGGGTCATCTTCCGGGAGATGGGCCCACCGAACAAGCCCGGTTCCATCAACCCGGCCTGGATCGGCAAGGACGCAGGGCGGATCCTCGCAGAGATCGGCGTTCAGGTGGACGCGGATGTGCGCCTCCTCGTCGCCGAGGTGCCGAAGGAACACAACCTCGTCTGGACCGAGCAGATGATGCCGGTCATGCCGGTCGTACGGGTCAACGATGTCGAGGCCGCCATCGAACTCGCCGTGAAGACCGAGCACGGCTTCCGCCACACCGCCTCGATCCACTCCACCAACGTCGACACCATCACCCGGATGGCGAGGGCCATGAACTGTTCGATTCTCGTGGCGAACGGCCCCAACTTCGCCGGGCTCGGCCAGGGAGGCGAAGGATTCACCTCGTTCTCCATCGCCAGCCCCACCGGTGAAGGGCTGACGCGTCCCCGCACTTTCTCGCGCATACGGCGCGTGACGGTCGTCGGTTCACTGCGGATCGTCTGAACGTGGCCCTCGCCACGACCGCCGACCCGGCCCTGGGTCTGCTCGAACTCGATTCCGTCGCCATCGGAGTGCTCACCGGCGACGCGATGGTGAAGGCATCTCCCGTCTCGGCGATCTACAGCGGCACCGTTCATCCGGGCCATTACCTCCTGGCCGTCACCGGTGACACGGCGAGCGTCGAGATCGCTCTCGAGACCGGCCGTGCGACCGCTGGGAACGTGGTGATCGACGAAGTGTTCCTTCCCGCCGTCGCCGCTGCAGTAGCAGCCGCGATTGTGACGGACTCCCAGGCCGCAACCGCGGACGGCGAGGCGGTCGGCATCATCGAGTGCACCGGCGTGGCGGCCGCCATCGACGCTGCGGACGCCGCCGTCAAAGCGGCGGACGTCCAGATCGCCACCCTGCGACTCGCCGACGGCCTCGGCGGAAAGGGTTATGTCATGCTCGGCGGCGTGCTCGCGGAGACGGAGGCGGCGGTGGAGGCAGGGCTCTCCCGCCTGGACCCGGGAAGAGTGCTGCACTCGGTCGTGATCGCCCAACTCGCTCCGGAGATGCGGGCCGACCTCGCCGCAGACCTGCGGTTCCGCCGCGTCGTGCGGACGGGCAGCGCCTGATGCTGCTCGGGCGGGTACGCGGCACCGTGGTCGCAACCGTGAAGAGTCCCGGCCTCCGAGGAGTGAAGCTCCTCGTCGTCCAGCCGCTCGACAAGAACCGCGAGCCGGCCGGCCGGTGCGTGGTCGCTGCCGACGCCGTGCGGATGTCCGGCCCCGGCGAACTCGTCTATTACGTGGCGTCGCGGGAAGCCGCCGAGGCTCTCGAACCGTCCTTCGTCCCCGTCGACCACGCCATCGTGGGCATCGTCGACGACGTCGACCTCGACCCGACGGGCCGGGCGGGACGTCGAACCGGTCGACACGTCGAACCGTGAAGCTCGCGAACGTCATCGGCACGGTGGTCTCCACGATCAACCACGAGATCTTCGACGCGCAGCGCCTGCTCATGTGTGAGCTCGAGGGTTCGGCGGAGTACCTGATCGCCGTCGACGTCGTCGACGCGGGAATCGGCGACCGTGTCCTCCTGCTCGACGAGGGGACGGGCGCCCGTCAGATCCTGGGCGTGACGTCGGGACCGATCCGAACGGTCGTCGTGGGCATCATCGACGACGTCCATGACGAATCCGCGACAGCCATGTCGGACGGGTTGCGGTAGCGCGACAGTTCACCGACCCGCGGAACTCCACACCCTCGCCGGACGTACCTTCCCCGTCCAGCGACAACGGGGGGTTCAGAGATGGCCATTCGACACGGTTCGCGATTCCTGGCAGCCGCGGCTGCCCTCTTACTGGTGCTCGCCGCGTGCGGCGCCGACGGTGACGACGACACGTCGTCTTCGGGAGACGGCGCGGGCGCCTTCGACGAGGGTCCCTACGACGACGGGGGCGACGCGGGATCCGATGACGGGGCCGCCTCCGACGACGGCAGCTCCGGGTCCGGCGCCGTCGCAACGGGCACTTCGACGTCGGGCGTGCTGTCGGAGAACGCGACCCTCACATCGCAGTCGGGCCCGGGCACCGTCGGCCGCAGCATCGTGTTCACCGGGTCCATCACCGTCGAGGTCGAGAACCTCGTGTCGGCCGGCGAGCGGACCGCCGTGGCGACTGAGGCACTGGGTGGCTTCGTGGCGGCGGAGCAGTCGGGCTTCGACGATCATCCGTCGACGGTGCTCACCCTCAGAGTCCCGCCGGAGGGGTTCCGGTCGCTCCTCGGCCGCCTGGGCGACCTCGGTGAGGTCAGGTCGCAGAGCGTCGACTCGAGCGACGTCACCGAACGTGTGGTGGACCTCGAGTCCCGTATCAGCACGGCGGATGTGAGCGTGGCAAGGCTCCGCGAGTTCCTTGCGGGAGCGACGACCACATCGGACGTACGCGAGCTCGAGGCGGAGCTCGTGTCACGCGAGACCGAACTCGAACAGCTCCGGGGAGAACTGCGCTCCGTCGAGTCGCGGGTTTCCCTGTCGACGATCGTGGCGACCCTGGTTCCCCTGCCCGACGATCCGCCGGCGGCGCCCGGCGACGACGACGCGCCGCTTCCGGGATTCGCCGAGGCGCTCGGCGGCGGCTGGGACGCGTTCCGCCGGATCGGTTCCGGCCTCGTGGTCGGCGTTCTCGCTGCGCTGCCCTTCCTCGGCGTCGCCGTGGTCGTCAGCGGTGCGGTGGTGACCGCGCTGCGACGGCGACGCCCTCCGACGGACCCTCCGGGGCCGGTTCCCGCTGCGCGAGCCGCCGTCACCCGACCGTGAGATGACCACCGCGCGGGCGCGGTGGTGCCTTCCGAGGGGGGGTTATCGGAAGACACCACCGCGATCCTTCGCGGATCGAGCCGCACGGGTGTCGGTGGGGGCCCGTGCGGTTCGAAGAGCACGCTAGCGACGCAACGCGAACCGGGTGCTTCCATCTTGTGAACGCAGTGAGTCCAATCCCTCACGGCAGATGACGGGCCGTCCCCTCACCGCACCCCAGACGCCACGTTCAGGCCGTGATCAACGATGTTCCGCTCGATCCGAGCTCGCGCCACCCGGGGCCGCGGGTGAGCTACGCCGGTTCGCGATCACCATCGTCGACCCCGAGGCGCTCCAACACCCGGGAGGCGATCATCGGGCCGACCTCGAGGCAGTCGATCTCGTCGCCCAGTCCGACAGAGTCGGCACCGGGCCCGGTGACGAAGATCCGGCCGTCGAGACGGTGGTCCCCGCTCCGCTGGCCCACGTAGTGGCTCAGGACGCGGCCGACGGACGGCGATGACACGTCGCCGATCGGCTCATCGCGATTCCAGTCGACGAGAAGGTCGGGAAGGTCGACCAGGTGAGGCCCTTCGTAGATGTCGGAGACGCGGATCACGCGATTGACGACATGGCGACCCGTCCCGTGTTCGACGAGAGCTTCGAATTGCTCCGTCAACATCGCAATGGTGTCGTCCACCTCGTGCGTCATTACGCGCCCCTGTGGTTCGCGGCCGGCGAGGTTGAGGCGGATGCCGCTGTACATCGTGTTGTTCACGTGGTGGAAGAACCGCGAGCGGGCCCGGTTCTGCGCAGCCTGGGCCTTCACGGTCTCCGAATTGCGACGACGCACGTAGTAGCGGTCCAGTAGGCGCCCCGGGACCAGGGGACGCACGGCCGCCTTCGCCCGCTGGACGACCCGGGACAGATGCTCGGTGCCGGACTGCTCCGAAGCACCCTGATCGAGCCGGCGCAGGATCTCGGGGACGAGGTGATCTCCGTCGTGGTGTGGACCCATCCCGTGGCTGAGTAGGACGAACACGAGTGCGCCCGCAGTGGCCTCCAGAAGACGACCCAGCTCGGTGTCGAGGGCCCTGTAGACGTCGACGAGTGGGTCGCCGAGGTGCGCCCGCAACTGTGGGTCGTGGTCCACGTAGTCCGGGTCATGGACCTTCCAGAACTGATGACCGACACAGTGGCTCTCGGCGTGGACGACCTGGACGAGGTCGAAGTCCGCCCGCGCGAGCTGGTCGAGGACGATGTCGGTGCGCGTCGCCGGGCCCGTCAATAGTTGGTCGCGCAACTCCGCCCATCGGCCCCGGGCGATCACCGCATCGCACATCCCCGGCGTCACATGGGCTCCGAACCGGTCCAGGATCCGGTGGGCCTCCGCCTCCGGAACCGTCACGAAGTCCAGACACCGGTCGTGGGTGCCCCAGTCGACGATCTGCACGCCACCGAGATCCGGGCGCGGGATCGTGAACGGGATGTCCACGTTGCACACACGTCCTCCGGCCTCCATCAGCGGCTGCCACCAGGGCTTTCCTTCGATTCCCAGCGGGCTCACGTCGACGACGTCGTAGCTGCCCGGTCGGAGCTGCGCGTAGCAGTGACGGCCGTGGACCGAAGGTGGGGTGGCCGTGATGAACGACGGCCAGACGCCGCCGACGACGAAGCCGACCGGGTTGCGCACCACGGCGTTGGCAGCCTCATCGAACAGCCGCTTGAGATTCGGCATCTCGCCACGTTCGGCGAGCTCACGGGCCAAGCCGGGATCCATGGCGTCGAAGCCGACCATGACCACAGCGGGGGTCTCGATGTCAGTGGCGGATCCGTGCATTTGTGACGTCTCGGATGTCGTGGCCTGGGCAGTCGAAAGTACCAGCCCACGCGGGTGCCACTACGGTCTTGGCGGCCCCCATCGACACGCGAGGAATCGGGACGGCGATGACCACGGTCGACGAGTTCAGAATCGACATCCCACAGTCGTCGCTCGACGACCTCGACCGCCGGCTCGCCTCGATCCGCTGGCCCGGAGACGCCGACAACGACAACTGGCGCTACGGGACCCCCCGCCCCTATCTCGAAGAACTCGTCGATCACTGGCGGCACCGCTACGACTGGCGGGCCCACGAGGCGGCCATGAACGAGTTGCCGCACTTCCGCACCGAGATCGACGGCTTCCCGATCCATTTCATCCATGTACGGGGCAAGGGTCCGGACCCGCTGCCCATCGTGTGCACCCATGGTTGGCCGTGGAGCTTCTGGGACCTCCGGGGCCTCATCGGGCCACTCACCGATCCGGTCGCCCACGGACTCGACGCCTCCGACTCCTTCGACGTGGTCATCCCGTCGCTTCCCGGATTCACGTTCTCGACGCCGCTGTCCGTGGGCCACTACAGCACCCGTGACGTGGCCGGCCTGTGGGTGAAGCTCATGGTCGACGTGCTCGGGTACGACACGTTCTGCGCCCAGGGCGGCGACTGGGGCGCCCATGTCTGCACGGAACTCGGCCACGCCTACGCCGACCGGATTCACGGCCTCCAGATCACGATGCCCGCGTTCAACGGCATCGACCGCGAGAACATCGACCCGGCTGACTGCGACCCCGGCGAAGAGGACTACCAGGAGCGCACGCGGGCCCGCCTGGCGTTCGCCAAGGCCCACTCCGCGGTCCAGGGCACCGACCCGCAGTCGCTCGCGTACGCCATGCACGATTCCCCATCTGGTCTGCTCGCCTGGCTCGTCGAGAGGCGCCGGAACTGGAGCGACTGCGAGGACGACACCGGTCACCGTGACGTCGAGCGCCGCTTCAGCAAAGACGAGCTGATCACGCTCGCCTCGCTGTACTGGCACACCGACAGCTTCTGGAGCTGCCTGCGCATCTACTACGGCCGCTTCTCGGTGCCGTGGAAGCCGGCACATGACCGCTCCCCCATCGTCGAGGCGCCGACGGCCATGGCCGTGTTCCCCGGTGATCTCGTCTTCACACCGCGCAGAACATGTGAGCGGGTCGCCAACATCGCCCGCTGGACCCTGCAGCCCGCCGGAGGCCACTTCGCCGCCGCCGAGGAGCCCGACCTCGTCGCAACCGAGGTCCGGGACTTCTTCCGCCAGTTCAGGGGCTGACCCAACACCGAAGACCGGCTCGTGAATGCAAGATCGGTTGTACACCTCTCTCCTGTGGGGAAACCTGTTCTCGACGGATCGGGGGGTCACGGTGAACGACGGGGACGAAGGATCGGGTCGCAGCAACTCGGACGGGGGTTCGCCACTCGACGACGAGGAGTGGCTGAGCGACGACGCTCCACGATCCTGGTCGAACCCCGACTCCTACGAGCCAGGCGGACGACACCACGACATCTGGCTCGCCAACGCAGTCGAGTCGCACTGCCAGGAGTGCGACACTCTTGCGCACGCGGTGACACTGCACCGCAGCTTCGCCGACGTGCTCGCCGCGGACGATCGACGCCTCGAGTTCCTCGAGCGCGAGTACGGCGACACCCGTGGCGCCGACATCCGGGCGGCACGAGCTGAGATCGCCCGCCGACTCACAACCGAGCGCATCAGCGCGGCGACGATGGCCCAGAGCCTCGTCGAGTGCCGGATTCACTCGTGCGGGATGTCCCTCGACGACGCCATGGCCGATCTCGGTGAGCTCATCGACGAGGTACCCGTCCCGCCCGAGGTCTCCTGGGAGGGCGATCTGGAGGACGCCCCCGACGACCTTCCGCTATCCGAGACCGGCGTCGAGACCGAGGTCGAGCCGATCGGTGTCCCGGACCGGGATCCCCGCGACGAGATCTGCGAGCCGTGTCGTGAGGACTACGACGCTCTTCGGGACGCCCAGCGGCACCGCTCGGCTCTCGACGATGCGAATCTCCTCGGCGAGCTGCGCTCACCCGAAGCGCTGGTCGACGCCGAGGAGGCCGAGTGGCGTGCCCGAATCCGACTCCGCTACTGCCGCGACCTCCTCTGCGACCCCCCGAGCGACGCCGAGCGATTCACGAACATGGAGAGCGCCGTCAACTCACCCGAGATCGCCGAGGAGATCGCCTCGGTACGTCCCACCAGCGACTGCCCGCACTGCCAGGCCCTCTGCGACGAGATCGCCTACAAACGACACTTCATCGTCGCCTGCGCCAGACGAGCGGCGAGAGACCGACGGCGTGCCCTCGATGCCGACGGATTCGAACGCCGGGAGCTGCTGCGCGGCGCGGACAACGACGAGCGGGTGGCCCGCCGCGCGGAGTCCAGGCTCGCCATTCTGAGGGAGCTACTCGAGCGGTGCGAGCGCGAGATGTGTCCCGACATCGCCGGGATGGCCGACGATGAGGACGACGAAACCCGCTCAGCGACCGAGGACGCGACCATCGGGATCGGATCCGAAGTGGAGGCCGCCGTCGCCGCCGTGGAGGCCGAACTGGACGCGCGGGAAGGCGCGGATGACGTCGCCGAGGAGCCCGAGGTCGCGCCGGCGACGCCCGAAGAGGTCCAGGCCTGGCGGTCGGGGGAACCCGTCCCCAAGGAGCGCTGGGACGCGGCGAGGGCGATCGGATGGGCGGGGCCCTCGTTCGGCTTCGCTCTGGAGCCCCGGTCGGACCAGGCCATGCACCCGGACCACCTGCGGGCCCGATTCGCCGCCGAGGACGCACTCCGGGCCTACGGGTTCGACGTCGAGGGGATGTTGACCTTCTCTCCCGGGAACTGCCAGAGGGATCCGGATCCCGACAGCCTCGAGAAGCACCGGACGGTCATGCGCTTCCCGCTCGATCAGCACGGGCGGCCGATCGATATCCGCGTACCGCTGTGGATGCGGCGTGATCAGGTCCTCGCCGGCTGGTTCGTCATCGATCTCGCGTATCACGAGTGGGAGCAGCGAGACGACGAGCTCGATCCCGAGAGCGAGGTGCGGTCCTACAGCGGTTGGAGCTGCTACCTGCGGGTCTGGGACGTCCGGCGGAACCTTCCGAGGATGATCGTCGGAAGCGACCACGACACCGACGATCGGTCGACCTTCCGAACCAGCGTGCTCAACGCGGTCTATGAGGCGTTGGTGTCGATCACCGACAGCCAGCGGGAGATCAGAAGGCGCGAACGCCTGGCGAGGGTCGGCGACCCCGACCCGCTGTGGGACGACAGCACCGGTTTCGTCGAGGACCGCACGGTCCGCCGAGACGCGGGACCGCCCCCGCCGCCCACCGGCACCGACGACACCCCCGCCGGTGAAGGAGACGATGGCGGCGGATCGAAGTTCAAGTTCCCGATCATCATCGGTGGCGTCGTCGTGGCCGTCATCGCCGTCGTCGTCGGCGTGATCGCCCTGTCCGGCGGCGGTGACGACGACGAGACAGCATCGGACCCGACACCTACGGCTACCGCCTCCGCCGAACCGACCCCCGAACCCACGCAGGAGCCCGACCCCACCCCGGAGCCGACGGAGGAACCCGACGCCACTCCCGAACCGACCCCGGAGCCGACGCCTGAACCCACCCCCGCGGGCCCGGATCTGAGCCGCTACCAGGAGGTCGTCGCCCGATTCGCCGGCCCGGACGGCGCCGCGCAGTTCCTGGTGATCGAAGACGACCCCGACGAGGACGAGATCACGTTCTCCATCGTCGGCGTCGACGGGCAACCTCTCCCCGGTTCCCAGATAGACCAGGTGTGGTCCGCGATCATCCGCCTCGTCGACGAGCGCGTGCGCCGGCTGATGAACGCCTCGGCGTTCCCCTGCGGCGGCGTCACCGACGAGTACCGCGTCACGTGCCCGATCGGAGCAGGGCCCGCCCCTGAGGGTGAGTTCGTCATGGTCGGCGTGGAACTGGCCGGACCGATCGGCGAGGGCGCGCGCAGCTTCACCTACGGGCTCGCCTTCGACGACGCCGAGGACGACACCGACTACTCCGCCCCGCCCGAGTTCGACGCCGACTTCTTCGATGGAACCGAGTTCTGGTACCGCCTCGAGATCGACGAGGACGGCGACCGCCAGATGCACGCCGACGGCTTCAGCGACGGGATCCCGGGGCTTCCCCGCTACTCCGCTGCTGCGGTCATCGAGTTCGACGACACGCTCGTGTGGCTGATCCCCCGCGAGGAACTCCCCGACGGTGAGCTCAGCTACCGCGCCACCGCCTTCCACAACGACGGCGAACCCGGCGCGATCCCCGATCCCGCCACATCGGGCGGCGACATCAGCGGCGCCGGTATCGACGACCCACTTCTCCCTGTACCGGGAGACGTCGTCGACTTCGACGCCGACGACACGATCCCGCCCGACATCGACGGAAGCCAGCCCCGCGAAGCCTTCGACGGCGACCCCGACGAGCACCTCACGCGGGTCCTGCTCGAGGAGTTCTTCACCCGCGTCGACGCCGCGCTGGCGAGCGGCGACCGTGACGGCGTGATCGCGACGGTGATGCCTCAACTCCTGGCCGGGCCGAGGGGCGCCCAGTGCATCGCCGAGCTCGAGGCGTCGCTTCTGCAGGCGGACTCGGTCGCTCTGAACTCCGTCCCGGCGGGGCCCGATCTCACCAACGGCTTCCCGCTGTACACGGCCGAAGCCCAGATCGACTACCCGACGGGCACGACCCCGTGGACGCCTTTCCTCGCGCCGGGACCGGGCGGGCGCCTCTACCAGCTACTCGGTTCCTGTATCTAGCGATCGTTTCGGCGGCGGACCCCGACGGCTCCCGGCGCGCTGTCTAGGCGGGTTCGAGGCGCACCAGACAGCTGTGGGCGGCGGTCGCCTGCCCCCACGACGACGTCGGCCTGTCCGACGTCACGACGTTGACGTTGCCGCGGCGGCAGTGGCCGTCTACGTCGACGTCGAGCCAGCGGCCGTTCTCGATGACCAACACCCCGTCGGCCACGTCCGGCGTCACGACGATCCGTGCCGCGCACGAACCGCGATCGTTGACGACCCTGACCTCCTGACCGTCGCTGACGCCCACGTCCCGTGCCGTCACGGCATTGAGCCGAGCCGGGGGTACTTCGGCTTCGAGCGCTGCGAACTGGGAGTGGAGCCGCGTCGAGGGCATCGGCGTGACGAGGTGCAACTGTCCCGGCGCAGCCGAACCCAACCACTCGGTCGGCTCGTACCACGCCGGGTGCACGCGGGCCCCGGGTCCGAGAAGGTGCTCGGCTTCGCCGACGGTGATCTCGAGTCGTCCCGACACGGTCGGGAGTGGGCAGCCGTCGGGGTCCGCCAGGAACGCCGCGAGCCGACCGGTCGGCCCGGTGGCGCTACGTTCGATCAACCCATCAGCGACGGCGACCTCCCACGTGGGTGACGAGAGGGTTCGTTCGCTATGGCCTTCTCGTAGAACGACTCCATCCACGCCTCGGGGTCCCGGCCGCCGGTGAACTCGTGTTCGACACCGAGGCGGCGCGCCATCGCCACGAAGATCTCGTGGTCGTCGCGGGCGTCACCGGGCGGTGGACCGACCGGTGTGGTCAACACGATGTGACGCCCGGTCGACGCGCCGCCGATGTCGCGGCGCTCGGCGCCCAGAGTCGAGGCGAGGACCACGTCGGCACGGGCGGCGGTCGCGGTCAGGTAGGGCTCGTTGACGATCACGGCCTCGGGCCGCGTGAAGGCACGCGACAGCCGGTTGAGATCCTGGGCGTGGTGGAACGGGTTGCCCCCGCACCACCAGACGAGGCGGATGTCGGGATAGGTGGCGCTGGCGCCGTCGAACATGTACCGCCCACCCGGCGACTCGAGGGCATCCGCTATGCGCGACACGGGGATGGTGACTCCCACGGGGTTGGCACCCCGGGGAAGCGCCGGAAGGCTCGGACGCACGACGGGGTCGCCGATCGATCCCATCGAGCCGTACCCGAACGCGACGCCACACCCGGGTCGACCCATCTGGCCGATGACGACGCCGAGCGCGAGCAGCGACCACACCGCCTGTTCCCCGTTCTCGGTGCGCTGGGTCGACCAGGTCGCGTTCACGAGCGACCGGCGCCGCCCCAGGGCCGTTGCGAGCCCACGGATCACATCGGCGTCGACGTCGCAGATCGATGCGGCCCACGTCGCGTCCCGTGGAGCACCCCTGTCGTCGCCGCGGAGGTAGGCGAGGAACGGTCCGAGGTCGTTCGCGAGGAGCGGAGCCGAAGCCGCCGACGTGGTAGCGCGGCCGACCAGCTCCGAGGCGAGACCGATCATCATCGCGGCGTCGGTCCCGGGGCGCATGGGAATCCACTCGGCGCCGAGCTCGCGGTCGAATCCGCCCCGGAGTGGGCCGATCGTGACGAACCGACAACCCCGGTCGCGCAGTGCGCGCAGCGATGGCCTGTAGAGGTGTTCGGTCGGCCCGCCGCCCGCGACCTGGGTGTTGCCGGCGGGGAACCCCCCGAAGCTCACCACCAGATCGGTGTTGGCGACGACCTCGTCGAGTGGGGGTGCGATCCGTTCGAGCTCTGCTTCTGAGAGGCCCGTCACCCGGGGAGCGACGACCTCCGCGGCACCGGTGCTGTAGGTCCCGACGCTGTCGACGTAGCCCCCGAGGCAGTTGAGGAAGCGCTTGAGTTGACTCTGGGCGTGGTGGAAGCGCCCCGCGCTGGCCCACCCGTAGGAACCGGCGAAGATCGATTCGTTTCCGTGAGCGTCGCGGATCGTCTCGAACGCCTCGGCGACGATGTCGAGGGCGCGGTCCCATTCGACGGGGAGGAGATCGTCCACGCCGCGACGTTCCGGGTGGCTGAGGACGCCGTGGTCGAGCCATGACCTGCGAACCATCGGAGCGAGGACCCGCTGTGATCGAAGGGCGTCTGCCGGTAGTCCGATCGTCGAGGGGTCGGGATCGGTAGGGGTGCCGCGCAAAGACCCGTCGGACCCGATCTCGTACGCGCCCCAGTGGGCGAGCGCCACTCTCCTCATAGGCCGAAACCCTTCCTCTCGCACGATCCCGTGCGGCAGTGCCAGTCTCCCACGGCGCGCCGGCGCGACCGCCAGGTTTTGCGGGACGTCGTCGTCGCCCAGGACGACACTTCCCGTTATCTCACAGTCGAAGTCGTCGTCGACCAGGACGACGTCGCGGCCGGCCGAGGCACTCGGACTCCGAACCGTGACACCAGGCCTGCGCTGCGCCCGCTCCGAGTAGCGTTCGCGCGGATGCACAAGGTCGCCCTCCACGGGTCACTCGTGGCAAACGTGATCCTCTGGGGGTTCACCTTCCCGGCGATCGCCAGGATCCTCGAGCACGTGGACGCGATCCAACTCACCACGATCTGGGTCACGGCCAACGCCGCGGTGTTCGCCGCGCTGATGTACAGCCGGCCAGCGAAGCGGCCCCGGGTGACCCGGTCGGACCTCCCGCGACTCCTCCTGATGGGTGTCGTCGCCGTCCCGATGACCCAGATCCCCGTCGTGTACGGCCAACGCTTCCTGTCACCACCGCTCACGTCGGTGATCGTCTCCACGTCGCCGGTGTGGGCCACCCTGTTGGCCGTAGCGCTGCTCTCCGAGAGGATCCGCCCGCGACAGGTCGCCGGCTTCGCCATCGCGCTGTGCGGGGCCACGATCGTGATCCTCGCGGGAAGCGGCGAGACTGAACTCACCGTCGACAACCCCTGGGGCGCCGCGCTCACCCTCGTCACCCCGATCGGCTGGGCGCTCTACACCGTGTTGTCGAAGACGATGACCGACATGGACCGCTACTCGCCGGTGGACGGCGTCGGGCTCGTGCTCGTCGCCGGGGCACTGACCATGATCCCGCTCATGCCGCACGCCGCGAAGGCCCTCGACGACCTACCCGCGTCGGCATGGGGCTGGATGCTCTTCCTCGTGTTCGGCGGGACCGTGGGGCCCTACCTCATCTGGTTCCGCGCTCTGCGGCGCCTCGACGCCAGCCAGACCGCCGCCTACATGTTCGGCGTCCCTTTCGCCGCGCTCGGCGCGTCGTGGCTCGTCCTCGACATCGTGCCGGACGCGATCGCCCTCGTCGGGGGCGGTCTCATCATCGGCGGCGTCGTCGTCGCCCAACTCGCTGCGGACAACTCGAACCCGCCCGAGAGGTCGGCCGCGAATGACGCTCGCGTCGGTAACCGTCGGTAACTAGCGGGATGTGGGTTGCACGCGGCGTTCCTGGCTGAACTCACCTGCCAGCACGCGGATCGCGAGTTGGCCGTTTGCCAACGATGCGACGATTTCGGAGCCGTAGCCATCGGGAACATCGACGCGGCGCTCATAACCACCGTATTCCCACTCGTGCAGCACGAAGTCCCGGGGGCCCGAGCTGCGCAGCTCGGCCCAGAACCGGACGTGGTCCTCCAACAGCTCGACAGTCACGTCGTCTGCGGTGACGCCGGGAACCGGAGCGAGAATGACGAACGCGCCGGGCGCTTCATAGGCATTGACGGGCACGCGCTGCGCCGTCATCGACCGAGCAGTTTCCTCAGTGGTCTCGAGGACCCGCGCGTGGCTGCGCCGCTTCGCGCTCACGCCCCAACACTACGCCCCTGCTCATTCTCGTCAAGGCCCCTGCTCGTTCTCGTCGAGCCAGCCGACGAGCGGCGACCCTCACTCAGTTCAATCCGAGGGCTGAAGGCAGGTCGGCGATGGAGTCGAGAATGATGTCGGGGCGGCCATCGGCATCGGTCATGGCCTCGGGCCGGTACTTGCCCGTCTTGACGAGGATCCCGGTGAGTCCGACGGCCTGGGCCGCGAGTACGTCGTTGTCGATGTCGTCGCCGACCATCGCGACCCCACCGGCGTCGAGACCCAGGGCTTCCAAGGCCGCCCCGAAGAACTCGCCAGAGGGCTTGCCGACCACGGTCGCGGACACCCCGGAGGCCTCTTCGAGCGCTGCGAGATACGCGCCCGTGTCGAGGTTCAGGCCCTCGGCGGTTCGCCAGTACAGGTTCCGGTGCATGGCTACCAGCGCGGCTCCATCGAGCAGCAGACCCAGCGCGTGATTCATCTGGGTGTAGGAGAACTCCTCACCTGCCCCGCCCAACACGACCACGTCGGCATGCTCATCGGCTCCCACCCGGTGGACACCGGCGAAATCGTCACCGAGATCGCCACTGTTGATCACGTAGCAGCGCGCCTCGGGGTACTCGACGTCGAGCCAGGCTGCCGTGGCAGCGGGCGCGGTCATGATCTCCTCGACGTCGACGGCGATCCCTGCGGCGTCGAGACGACCGGCGATGACGTTGCGCGACGCCGAAGTGGTGTTGGTCAGGAACCGCAGCCCGATCCCCGCCCTGCGACACGCCGACAACGCGTCAGCGCTGCCTTCGATCGCCTCCCATGACACCACCAGCACACCGTCGATGTCGACCAGGAGTCCCCGCGGTGTCATCGTCTCGTTCATGCGCCAATGGTCGCGCGCCCCGGGCCGTGGACGCCCGGCACGATGGCGGTCCTCGTCAGAGTGGGCCCGGCGGGGATCGAACCCGCGACCTAACGATTATGAGTCGTCTGCTCTGACCACTGAGCTACGGGCCCGCACGGATCCTAACGGCGACCCCGTGAAGCGACCCGGACGCCCGTCGGCTGCCGGTGCACGACGCGCCGGGCCTACAGGGAGGGACGAACTTGCTCCGGGGGTGGGGCTCGAACCCACGACCCACTGATTAACAGTCAGTTGCTCTGCCAGCTGAGCTACCCCGGAAGGACCGCCGCAGGATACCAGCGCACCGCGCGACGACGACCCCGCGTTTCGACGGCTTCAGTCACCCTCGAGGTAGTCGCGCAGCTTCTCGCTGCGCTGGGGATGGCGCAGCTTCGCGAGCGTCTTGGCCTCGATCTGGCGGATCCGCTCGCGGGTCACGCCGAACTCCCGGCCGACCTCCTCGAGCGTGCGGATCCGGCCGTCCTCCAGACCGAAACGCAGCCGGAGGACCTGCTTCTCGCGGTCGTTCAGGTCGTCGAGGGCGCGGATGACCGCCTCGCCGAGCATCATCCGGGCCGCGGCATCGGCAGGCGCTTCGATCGTCTGGTCCTCGATGAAGTCACCGAGGTTGGAGTCGTCCTCCCCCACCGGTGAGTCCAGGGAGAGGGGGTCCTGGGAGATCCGCAGGATCTCCTGGACGCGGGCCGGTGTCATGTCGACGCGGTCCGCGAGTTCGTCGATGGTCGGCTCACGCTCCAGCTCCTGCATCATCTGACGCTGGATGCGGATCACCTTGTTCATGGACTCGACCATGTGCACCGGAATCCGGATTGTGCGTGCCTGATCGGCGATGGACCGCGTGATCGCCTGGCGGATCCACCACGTGGCGTACGTGGAGAACTTGAAGCCCTTCGTGTAGTCGAACTTCTCGACGGCACGCATCAGCCCGAGGTTCCCCTCTTGGATGAGATCCAGAAGCTGCATCCCCCGCCCGACATACCGCTTAGCGATGGACACCACGAGCCGCAGGTTGGCCCGGGTCAGCTGCCGCTTGGCCTCTTCGCCGTCACGGGAGGCGCGGTAGAGGCGACGACGATCGGCAACGGGCAGGTCCCGAAGCGTGCCCTCCTCGCCGAGCCGCTCGAGTTGAGCGGTGGCGGCCAGACCCGCTTCCATCCGCTTGGCGAGCGAGACCTCGTCCGCGCCGGTCAGCAGCGGTACGCGGCCTATCTCCTTGAGGTAGAGCCGCACCGGGTCCGATGTCCCGCCGGATTCGAGGGTTCGGGCCCACCCGACGGCTGCCATCCGCTTGCGGCGCGCCGAACGGGTGTCGACGTCGAGTTCCTCCAACTGGATGAGCAACTGGGCCACCGACCGGTGGGCTGTCTCCGCCGGCGAGTACTCGGAGGTGGCGGGCTCGCCATCCTCGTCCTCTTCGCCTTCGGTGTCCTCCTCGTCGGCGTCGGGTACCGACTCGTCGAGTTGGATCCCCTCGGACGCGCAGTGCTGGCGGACCGCGACGATGACGTCCTCGGACAGTTCGACTTTGGTGAGGGCGCGCATGACCTCGTCGAGGGTCAACGTCCCCCGCTCGCGGTTCTGTTCGATCAGCGTCGCGAGTTCGGCGTTGTCGGCCACGACCCGCTCGACCGTTCCGGTCCCCTCAGTCATGCGGCTCCCCTGCGGTCGGTAGCAAACCTACCAACTGCTCGGCCACGCCGATCTCGAAGTCGGAGTCCTGAACCTTCTCGAGCACCGCCTGGACCTCGGCCATGCGACGGGCGATCTCCAGATCACCGCTGCGCCGCGCAGCCGCCGCCAGATTCGCCTTCTCACGCTCGCCCACGTCGAAGAGGAACAGAGACAGGGCACCGTCTGCATCCTCGGGAGCGTCGAGCACCGCCATCTCGGCGAGCAGAGGCCTCAGCGCCGCGTCCTCGACGGCGAGGGCCTCGGCCACCGAGCCGGCCGCCGAGATCGCCCTGAACGCGCGGGCGCTGATCTCGCGGTCGAACCAGGCGGCGTCGAGGTAATCCGGTATCGACCCGGACCGGTGCAGCGCCAGGAGCAGGACGGGCATCTCCCGGGGCGCCGGGCGTGCCACGGCGACGTCGACGTCGACGGACCCGCCGTCGTCGGGCTGGTTCGGCACTCTCCGGCCGTCGTCGACGTGCTCGGGCTCCTCGTCCCGGCGCCTGCGGCGACGCGGTTCGACCGGCTCGGGTTCGGGAGGCACGACCAGGTGACGGAGGCGGTCGATGTCGACCCGGCAACGGTCGGCGATCGTCATGAGGTACTGGTCCCGCACCAACTCGTCGGGGTGCTGGTCCACCAGGCCCTTGGCGCGGGCGGCCGCCCGGGCCCGACCCTCCGCCGAGGACAGGTCAGCGGCCCCGAGGATGCGCTCCACCCTGAACTCGAGGAACGGACGGGCCCCCTCGACGGCGGCGACGAGGGCCTCGGGGTCCGAACGGGCGAGATCGCCGGGGTCCGCGCCGCCCGGGAGCTCCGCGACGGCCACGGTCAACTCGTGCGTCTTCTCCCATGCGTATATGCGCTCGGCCGCCGCCTGGCCGGCCGCGTCGGCGTCGAACGCGAGAACGAGGCGCCGCGTGTACTTGGCCAGCAGCTTGATGTGATCGTCTGTCAGCGCGGTGCCGCACGTGGCCACGGCCCGACCGATACCGGCCGTGGCCATGCCGATCACGTCCGTGTAGCCCTCGCACAGCACGGCCTCGTCGATCCGCACGATCTCGTCGCGCGCCCAGTTGAGGCCGTAGAGAAGCTTGGACTTCGCGTACACCGCGGACTCGGCGGAGTTCTTGTACTTCGGTCCGTCGGCCCCGGGCATGATCCGGCCGCCGAAACCCACAGCGGAACCGTCGTGGGTGAAGATCGGGAACAGCACACGCGCCCGGAACACATCCTGGAGGCGCCCCGCACGGTTCTCGAACGCGAGACCTGCGTCGCGCAGCGTGCGCGAGTCCACGTCGATCCCGCTCGCGAGTGCGTCCCAGTCGTCGGGCGCCCAGCCGATCCTGTAGCGGCGGACGAGGTCACCGTCGAAGCCCCGCGAGCGCAGGTATCCACGCGCCGCTGCGGCATCGGGAGCCGACAACAGCCGCTGGTGGTACCACTCGACGGCCTTGTCGACGGCTTCGATCAGCTTCGTGCGTCGTCGGCGATCCCTGCCCTGGTCCACGTCGTCGTAGCGCAACGCGACGCCGGCGCGAGCGGCCAGGCGCTCGACGGCACCGACGAAGTCCAGGCCGTCCATCTCGCGCACGAACGTGATCACGTCACCGGACTTCTGGCATCCGAAGCAGTGGTAGAAGCCCTCCTCGCCGTTCACCGAGAACGAAGGGGTCTTCTCGTTGTGGAACGGGCACAGGCCGCTCCACCGCCGACCGACACGTTTGAGTTGGGTGTGCTCGGTGACGAGGGCGACGATGTCGGTGGCGTCACGGACCCGGGCGATGTCCTCGTCGACGATCCCCATGGCCTAGGGGGCCCTCGTCGTGTCGCCGGCTGGGGTCATGGGTGCACGCTACTACCGAGCCCGCGCACCCGACCCGCGAAGAGCTCACCGGCCCTGGCCGCACGGTCTGTGCCAGGTGATGGGAATTCGCTCGACCAGATATCCGTCAGGTGACGGGAAGTCGCTCGCGCAGATACGCGTCGAGTCGGTCGATTCCCACCCGGTCCTGGTCCATCGAGTCCCGGTCACGCACGGTGACTGCCCGGTCCTCGAGGGTGTCGAAGTCGACCGTCACGCAGTACGGCGTGCCCAGTTCGTCCTGACGGCGGTAGCGCCGACCGATGTTCTGGGTCTCGTCGTAATCACACATCCACGTCGTCTTCAGGGAGTCGAACAACTCGATGGCCGTCGGGCGCAGTTCGTCCTTCTTGGAGAGCGGCAGCACGGCGACCTTGTAGGGGGCGAGGCGGGGATCGAGGCGCAGGACGGTGCGCGTGTCGTCGTTGACGACGTCCTCGTCGTAGGCCGCCAGCAGGAACGCCATCATGGACCGGGTGGCGCCGGCTGCCGGCTCGATCACGTGGGGCACGTAGTGCTCACCGGCCGCCTGGTCGAAGTACTCGAGGCGCTCACCGGAGTGCTCCGCGTGCTGGGTGAGGTCGTAGCAGCCGCGGTTCGCGATGCCCTCGAGCTCACCCCACCCCCAGGGGAACAGGAACTCGACGTCGGAGGTCCCGGAGCTGTAGTGGCTCAGCTCGTCGTCGTCATGGGGGCGGAGACGCAACTTGTCTCCGGGGATCCCGAGGTCGTGGTACCACCGCATCCGCTCGTCGCACCAGTAGCGGTACCAGTCCGCGGCCTCGTCGGGCGGCACGAAGAACTCGAGCTCCATCTGCTCGAACTCGCGAGTCCGGAACACGAAGTTCCCGGGGGTGATCTCGTTGCGGAACGACTTGCCGATCTGGGCGATGCCGAACGGCGGCTTCTTGCGGGAGGTCTCGAGGACGTTCTTGAAGTTGAGGAACATGCCCTGGGCCGTCTCGGGCCGGAGGTAGACCTCGTGGCCCGAACCCTCGACGGGACCGGCGTGCGTCTTGAACATGAGGTTGAAGTCGCGTGCCTCGGTGAAGGGGTCGGCCGCGCCGCAGTTCGGGCACGTGGCCGTGTCGGCGAGTTGGTCCTCGCGGAACCGCTCGTGACAGTTGCGGCAGTCCACGAGCGGATCGCTGAAGCCGGCCAGGTGGCCCGACGCCTCCCACACCGCCGGCGGCGACAGAATCGACGCATCGAGACCGACGACGTCGTGGCGCAACTGCACCATCGTGCGCCACCACGCGTCCTTGACGTTGCGCAACAACAGCACCCCGACGGGTCCGTAGTCGTAGGCGGAGCGGAACCCGCCGTAGATCTCGGCGGACTGGAAGATGATGCCGCGGCGCTTGGAAAGGTTCACGACCTTGTCCATCAACTCCTCGGGGCTGATGGCGCGCGCTTCGGCATCGGATTCGGCGGTCGTCATGGGCACGAAGGCTACCGGCGCGATGGTCGTCGGCCTGTACCTCTCGTGGTACAACAAGCGCCGTGGTGGACACGACGATGACACGTGACCCGCGTCGGGTCCTCGGACGGCGCGTCGGTGCCTACGCCATCGACGCCCTGATCGGCTTCGGGATCTCGCTGATCCTGTTCTTCGCTCTCGCGGAGCGGATCGACAAGCCACCTCTGCTCGACGGCGACCTGGCCTGCGACCTCATCGAGAGTTCGGAATCCGCATCTCTGTGTTTCGCCGGCGGCGACACCCTGTACTACGCCACCGACTCCCAGGCGGCGCTCATCTTCCTCATCCCCGTCGGCTACTGGTTCCTCCTCAACGGCATCGTGCAGGGTCTGACCGGTGCCACGATCGGCAAGGCGATACTCGGGCTGCGGGTTGTCGACGAACAGGGCGCCATCTGTGGGATACCCAAGGCGTTGGGGCGCACCATCGTCGGGATCGTCGACTCCCTGCCGACCGCCATGGGCGTCGGGTTCCTTGTCGCCGTGAACCGTTCGGACCGGCGCCGTCTGGGCGACATGGCCGCGCGGACCAACGTCGTCCGCTCCTACGACGTGGGATCTCCGCCGAACGTGGCGGTGTCACAGCCCACGACGTGGACGCCGCCTCCGCCCGGCCAGGGCATGGGTCAGACGCCGCCGCCACCCGGCCAGGGCATGGGTCAGACGCCGCCGCCGACCCAGATGCCCGCCCCGTCGTCACCCCCGGCCCCTACGCAGTCCGGCGACGTGCCGGCCGGCGCCGAGGACGGCCCCGTGTGGGACGCGGCCCGGGGACGCTACGTCCAGATCCAGGCTGGGTCTGGCCGCCTCCTCGAGTTCGACGACGCCACGCAGTCCTGGCGTCCCGCGAACTGAGCTCAGCCGAGGCTCAACCCGACGGTGCCACCGAGCGAAGCCGCCGCTCGACGTGGTGCTCCACCGCGGTGACGCCGAGTCGCTCCACCGTCGAGCTCACAGCCGCCGGCGTCGTGTCCATGACCGTCGCGAGACGTCCGGAGAGGATCGCAGCCAGGACATCGAGGGTCTGCGCGTCGATCGCGACGCCGACCCGGTGCGCCTCGCAACGGGTCCCGCCTCCCTCGACGTCGAAGGACACGAGTGGGCCGGACGACCCGCACGCGACGCAGGCGTCCACGATCGGGGCGAAGCCCGCGTGGGCGAGCGCCTTCCACAGGAATCCCGCCAGCACGAGCGGTGAGTCGTGTCTCGCCAACGTGCGCAGTGCACCGGTCACCATCTCGAACAACTCGGTGTCTCGATGGTGCTCGAGTGAGAGCAGGTCCGCGACCTCGAGAACGGTCGTGGCCGCATGGAGACGATCGAGATCGGTACGCAGGGCGTCGTGATGCTCGACAGCCTCGACCTGGGTGACGGTCTCGAGTTGCCCGCGTCCGACGTAGAACTGCGCGTCGACGTGTGAGCCCGGTTCGAGGCGCGCACCGAACTTGGAGCGGGTACGACGAACGCCCTTCGCCACGGCGCGGATCTTTCCCCTCTGGCGGGTGAGCACCACCACGATGCGGTCCGCTTCGCCGAGCTTGTACGTACGGATGACGACTGCGTTGTCGCGGACGACGCGGCTGCGATCGTTCACGATGCGGCGACGCCGCCGAAACGTCGTGAACGGCGTTGGAAGTCCGCGATGGCGCCGAACAGGTGCTCCCGACGGAAGTCGGGCCACAACACGTCGGAGAACACCATCTCGGAGTACGCCACCTCCCAGATGAGGAAGTTCGACAGGCGGTACTCCCCCGAAGTACGGATCACCAGGTCGGGATCGGGCACGTCGGGCGCATACAGATGGGCGGCGACCAGCGACTCGTCGACGTCATCGGGCGCGACGCCCGACGCGACGATGGCCCGCACCGCGTCGACGATCTCGGCGCGTCCCCCGTAGTTGAACGCGACGTTGATCGTGAGACCGGCGTTGGAAGCCGTCTTCTTCTCCGCCGCGACCATGTCCTTGAGGACGCCGGGTGGGAGCTTGCGGTCGCGGCGACCGACGAAGCGCACCCGGACACCCCGTTCATGGAGTTCGTCGACGCGACCGCGCAGGATCTTGCGGTTGAAGTTGAGCAGGAACCTGACCTCGCCGGCGGGTCGCCGCCAGTTCTCGGTCGAGAAGGCGTAGATGGTCAACCACCGCAGTCCCAGGTCGATGGCACCGTCGACCACGTCGAAGAGTGCCTCCTCCCCCGCCTCGTGGCCGGCCGTGCGCGGCAGATCCCGCTGGTTGGCCCAGCGTCCGTTCCCGTCCATGACGATTGCGACATGGGCCGGGAGTGCCTCCCGGTCGAGTTGATCGAGCGTCGTCGTGATGACCGGAGTGTCCCACACGGACGTCGTCCCGATGGGACATGAACTCCCTGCGCTCCGCCACATGAACAACATGAGCTACAGGGCCACCATCCACCACCACGCGCGAGTTTCGTCATAGATTCACCACATGGGTGTTCAGGGTCACACCGGTTCCCGCCAGGCGGACTGGGTGACGGCGCTGCGCTACTACCACGGTCACCAGCCGCGGTCGGTGGTGCGACCGACGGTCGTCCTGTACGGCCTGACGATCACCGTCATCGCCCTCGTCACGCTCCTGGCCATCGCAGGCGTCATCGGCTGATCGCCGCGGCCGGATAGCCTCCGGCGCGGTGAACCCACCTGACGTCCTCGCCACCCTCGACGTCGTCGTCGACGCCCTGGCGACAGGTGGCGAGACACGCCCCGGCCAGCGCGAGATGGCCGAGGCCGTGCACTCCGCTATCCGCACCGGCCGACACCTCGCCGTCGAGGCGGGTACCGGCACGGGCAAGTCGCTCGCCTATCTCGTCCCCGCCATCCTCAGCGGGCAGAGAGTGCTCGTCGCGACCGCCACGAAGGCCCTCCAGGACCAACTCGCCGGCAAGGACCTCCCGTTCCTCGCGACGCAACTCGCCGAAATCCGAGAGGATCCCCTGCGGTTCGCGGTGCTGAAGGGTCGCTCGAACTACCTGTGCCGCCAACGCGTCAGCGAGATCGCGGGAGACGGGACCCAGCTCGTCCTCGACGATCTGGCCGGCGACGCCGACGGCGACGAGATCGCCCGCCTCATCGCCTGGGGCGACACGTCCGAGAGCGGCGACCGGGCGACCCTCGACGTCGAGCCCGACCCGGGTGCATGGAGCGCGCTCAGCGTGTCGGCCCAGGAGTGCCCGGGGCGCCACCGGTGCCCGTCAGGAGGCGTGTGTTTCGCCGAGAAGGCACGCGACGCGGCCGACGCCGCCGACATCGTGGTGGTCAACACCCATCTCCTCGGTGTCCACATCGCCTCGGGCGGCGTCGTCCTGCCCGAGGCCGACGTGGTGATCGTGGACGAGGCCCACCAGCTCGCCGACATCGTGTCCGCGACGACGGGTGTCGACCTCTCCGCGGGCCGACTGGCGGGTCTGGGCCGACTCGTCTCCTCGGTCATCGACGACCCCGGTCGCATCGAGGACCTCAATGCGGCCGGAGGGCGTCTGCGCGACGAGCTCGAGCCTCTCGTCGGGAAGCGCACCCCGGGCGACGGTCCGCGTGACCTGCTCGAGGCGCTGGGCGTCGCCCGCACCCGCGTGGAGGGTGCCATCGAGGCCCTGCGCAGGGTCCCCGACGGCGTGTCCGCCGACGTGGAGGCGAAGAAGCGACGGGCGATGTCGGCCGCCACCGCACTCGCCACAGAGCTCGCCCTCGCATTGGCCCGTCCCGACGACCACGTGAGCTTCGTCGAATCGGGTCCCGGACGTTCACCACGGCTGCGCCTCGCCCCCCTCGACGTCGGCGACCTTCTCGGCGACATGTTGTTCTCGACGGCGACCACGATCCTCACCTCGGCGACCCTTCCGGCGAGCCTCCCGGCCACTCTCGGCCTGGGACCCGACGACCACGACCACCTCCGGGTGACCAGCCCCTTCGACTACGCCGAGCAGGGCATGTTGTACTGCGCGGCGCACCTACCCGATCCCCGCTCCCCCGACCACTCCGAGGCGCTGAACGCCGAGTTGGAGGAGTTGATCCTCGCCGCCGGTGGGCGCACCCTCGCCCTGTTCACGAGCTGGCGCCGGATGGACGAGGCGGCCGAGCATCTCGACGGTCGCCTGCCGTGGCCGGTCCTCACCCAGCGGGACCTACCGAAGATGGCGCTGGTGGAGGCGTTCCGGTCCGACCCGCACACGAGTCTGCTGGCGACGATGGGTTTCTGGCAGGGCATCGACGTGCCCGGCGACACGCTCACCCTCGTCACGATCGACCGGATCCCCTTCCCCCGCCCCGACGACCCCCTCCTCTCAGCGCGGCGCGAGGCCGCAGGATCGGCCGCCTTCGCCACGATCGACCTGCAGCGCGCGTCGATCCTGCTGGCTCAGGCCGCGGGACGCCTCATCCGCCGACGCGACGACAGGGGCGTGGTCGCCGTCCTCGACAAGCGTCTCGCGACGGCGAAGTCCTACCGGTGGACCCTCATCGAGGCACTCCCGCCGTTCCGGCGCACGGCCGAGCGTGACGAGGTCCTCGCGTTCCTGCGCCTCCTTCGTGACGGCTGACGGCGGCGCCGTCGGCCTCTTCACTGTCGTTCTCTCGGTGCTCGGCGGGACCCTGGCGGGCGATCCTCGCGGTGGCCCCGACGGGGCCAATCCCTTCCGAGCTCCCGTGCGTAAGGTGAGGTATGCGGGACGTGTCCGATGAAGCGCTCCTCGCTGCGTTCGGTCGCGAAGACCGCCGAGCAGCCGCCGTGTTCGTCCGCCGTTTCCAGCGGCGGGTCTTCGGGCTCGCGCTCGCCGTCGTCGGCGATGAGGGGCGCGCCGCCGAGGTCGCCCAGGACGCGTTCGTTCGTGCGTGGCGTCACGCTGCGTCGTTCGATCCACGGCGCGGTTCGGTGATCACGTGGTTGTTGACCATCACACGCAACCTCGCCATCGACCGCCGCCGAATGGAGGACGTCCGGCCGGCGGATCCGGTCGACCCGCTACTGCTGGCCCACCCCGTGCTGCATCGCGGACCCGAGGACGCAGCCATGGCGGCCGGCGAGACGAGCCATGTGGTCGACGCCCTGGGCGCTCTTCCGGAACCCCAGAGGCGCTGCGTCGTCCTCGCGACGATCGGCGGCCGCACCGCCCGGGAGATCTCCGAGATCGAGGGGATCCCGCTCGGCACAGCGAAAACGCGCATCCGCGACGGTCTGAGAAAAGTCCGGCAGAACCTGAGCGCAACAGAGGAGGCCCGCCGTGACTGAGCCGCGCGACACATGCCTCGGTGACGACACGCTCGTCGACCTCGCGCTCGGGAACCTCAACGGCCGCGAGCGCGCCGACTCCCTGGCTCACGCCGCGGACTGCGCGAACTGTCGCCACGAACTCCACGCACTCGTCGAGGTGACGGAGACCCTTCTACAGGCGGGACCCCCCGTCGATCCGCCGCCCGGCTTCGAGACGTCGGTCCTGGCGCACACGGCTCCTTCGAAGCCACACCGACGCCGTGCGCTGGTCGCCGCGGCCGCGGCCGTCGTCGCGCTGCTCGGAGCGTTCGCCCTTCTCGCCCTGCTCGACTCGGGCGACGACACCATCGCCGAAGCGACCATGGTCACGCCGTCCGGCCACGACGTCGGATCCGTCTGGCACAACCTCGAAGAGGATCAACCGTGGATACTCCTCTCCATCCCACGGTGGACGCTGTGGGAGGAATCCGGCCCGCACCGGTACCGACTGGAGGCAGTTCTCGCCGACGATGCGACCGTTGACCTGGGACCGGTCGAGTTCGCGGCCGACGACGGCACGTTCGCCATGACGGTCGGCGCCGACCTCGGCCGGATCCGCTCCCTCGCGGTCATCGACGAATCAGGCCGCGAATGGTGTCGCGGTCAGTTCTGAAACGCTGGAACGGTGCAGGATCTAGTAGCCCGGTCCGCTGCCACCACCAGCTGTGCTGGTGACCGCTGCTCCGTCCGCGTCGACGACGAACCAGACCTCGTTGAGGCCCTGCCCGTCGGTCGTCCCCGGCGAGTCCGGCGCGTAGAAGTAGAGGGGAGTGCCGTCGTAGGTGACCTGCATCGTCCCGTCACCCCGGTCGATCAGCCCGAACCGCTCCGCGTCGAGGCCGGCGCCGACTTCCACCGTGCCATCGCCTTCGAGCGGCGGCCAGAGACCGGCACACGAGTCGAAGCACGTCGTCTCACCTGGGGGGTCCGGGGTGAACAGGTACAGCGCGAAACCGCCGCTGGAGAGGATGTCCCCGAGCGATGACCGCGTGACCTCGACCAGTGGCTCACCGGTCGTGTCGTCGGAAGCCGCTCCCTCGGAAGCCGCGCCGCCGTCGTCGAGCGCCGTCTCGTCGGCATCACCCTGAGCCTCGGTTTCCGTCGTGGAGTCGTCACCGCACGACGCCACGATCAAGGCCAGAACGACGAGGAGGGACAGAGCGACGGGGATTCGGCGTCGGGGCGTGCGTCGGGACATTCGAGGTCTCCTTCGGATCGGCTGTGTGACCTGTAGTACGGAGCCGAAGCCGTGAGGGATTGCCGGGTCACCATGACGACGAAGTTCTCGCCGGGCCGGCTCAGTAGCCGAGACGCTCGATGGAGGGCGGCTTGCGCTGCCAGTCGGGGTCCACCACCACGTGCAGTTCGAGGTGCGTGCCCTCGCGCATCTGTGCCCGGGCGGCGATGCCGACCTTCTTGAGGACTTCGCCGCCCTTTCCGATGACCATCCCCTTCTGGGAGTCACGCTCGACGACGATCTCTACGCGGATCCGGGGCCATTCCATCTCGGTCACCCGGGTGGCGATCGAGTACGGCAACTCCTGGCGGGTCACGGCGAGAAGCTGCTCGCGCACCAACTCGGCCACCCAGACGGCGTCCTCGACGTCGCTCACTGCGTCATCGGGGTAGTAACGGGGCCCCTCGGGCAGCCGCGCGATGAGGTGCTCGAGGAGGGCGTCGACGCCGTCACCCGTGCGCCCCGACACCGGGAAATACGCCTCGAGATCGAGCTCGCCGAGCGCCGCCAGCTGGGCCAGCACCTTCTCCGGCTTGGCGATGTCGATCTTCGTCACGATGCCGATCGCACCCGGTGGCAACTTGTCGGCCACGAACTGGTCCCCACGTCCGAACGGCGCAGTCGCGTCGACCAGCAGGCACACGACGTCGACGTCACCGATCGTGGCGGACGCCGTCGAGTTCAACCGCTCACCGAGGGCGGTGACGGGCTTGTGGATGCCGGGAGTGTCCACGAACACGACCTGGGCGTCGGGGCGGTTGAGTACCCCGCGGATCTGGGTGCGCGTGGTCTGGGGCTTGTCCGAGACGATCGCGACCTTCTCGCCGCAGATCTGGTTGACGAGGGTGGACTTCCCGGCGTTGGGTCGGCCCAGCAGCGCGACGAAGCCGGACCGGAAACCCTCGGGTACGTCCGCTCCGATGCTCACGGGGCGCTGACCTCCTCGTCGACGTCGGCATCGAGCACCGGTTCCGCCGCCGTCACACGCACACGCGATATCCGCCGTCCGACGACTCGCTCGACGACCAGACGGTGCCCCTCGGCCTCGATCGCCGCACCGACCTCGGGTACGTGCCCGAAGAAGGTGAACACCAGACCGCCGACGGTGTGCCACTCCCCCTCCGGCAGGGAGATCCCCGTCACAGACTCGAGCTCCGCGAGGGTCAACCGGCCGCTGACGACGAACTCGTGGTCGTCGCCCTCCACCACGCTGAGCGCCGGCTCCTCGACGTCGAACTCGTCGACGATCTCGCCGACGAGCTCCTCGATGAGGTCCTCCAGGGTCACGAGCCCGGCGACACCGCCGTGCTCGTCGACGACCACCGCGAGGTGGAACGACTCGGCCTGCATCTCGCGCATCAGCTCTGCGACCTTCTTCGAGTCGGGTACGAACCGGGGCGGCCGCTGGATCGTGGAGACGGCCTCGGCGCCGGCCCCGGAGAGATTCGCACGCATGCAGTCCTTGGCGTGGACGACCCCGACGACGTCGTCGATCCCGTCGCCCGTCACCGGCATCCGGCTGAGACCGTTCATCGAGAAGACCTCCAGGACGTCGACGATCCGGAACGTCGAGTCGACCGTCACCATGTCCGGACGGGGCACCATGACGTCCTCGGCGATCGTGTCGCCGAACGTGAGGATCGACGCGATCAGCTCGCGCTCGGCCGGGTCGATGGCGGCGCTCGCCTCGGCGTGTCCGGCGAGGGCGAGCAACTCCTCCTCGGTGACAGCGCCCTCGTGAGTCGCCGCGCCCTCCATCCCCCCGCCCAGCTTGGCGAGACTGTCCGCGATCCACCGCAACGGCGCCGCGAGTGTCAACAGCCTCACGAACGGCGACACCAACAGGGCCGTGCGATCAGGGGACTTCAGGGCGAGGGTCTTCGGGATCGCCTCGGCCACGACGTACACGACGGCGAGTTCCACCGCGAAGGCGATGGCGAGCGCCCCGGCGCCCCAGCGATCCAGGACGAGCGCCGCCACGATGGACGCGGCGCCCAGGTGACATGCGAGCACGACGAACAGGATGGGACTCAGCGCCCGCTCGCGATCCCGCACGAGTCGCAACAGGACGCCCGCGCCCCGGCGGCCGTCCTCGGCCAGCGCCTCGGCCCTGGCGAGCGACACGCGTGTCAGGCTCGTCTCGGCGGCGGCGAAGACCGCCGCTGCGAACGTGAGCATGACGAGACCCAGGATGGCCAGGACCTCGAGGCCGCTCACCGGCACTCCCCCGGGCGTACGTCGTCGGGGTCGGCCGCGACGCCGTGGAATGCGAGGAGCAACTCACGTTGACGCTCCCACATCGCCGACCGTGCGGCGTCGTCGCCATGGTCCCAACCGACCAGGTGCAGACCGCCGTGGACGACGAGAAGGGCGATCTCGTCGTCGAGTTCACGACCGCGCGCAGCCGCGTTGCGTTCAGCGACCTTCGGACACACGACAACGTCGCCGACGATTGCCGGCGGGGTGTCTGCAGACCCGGAACCCGCTGCGCGCGCCTCGAGGCCGTCGATCGGGAACGAGAGCACGTCGGTCGGACCGTCCCCGCCCAGATGTTCGGCGTTGAGAGCCGCCATCTCGGCCTCGGAGACGAAGGTCAGCGAGGCCGACGCACGAACTCCGACGCCTTCGGCGCCGAGGACCTCCGCCAGGAGGGAACCCCACCGTGAAGGGTCGACGGCGACCTCGTTCTGTGTGTCCGCAGCGTCGACGACCGGGCACGACCGCGCCGCTGCGGTGGTACTGGGAGGTTCTCCGGTCACAGCGCCGCCTCCCCGGCGGCGCCGATGCGACCGTAGGCGTCGACGATGTCCTGGACGATCTTGTGGCGGACCACGTCGCGGCTCGACAGGTGCACGAAGCCGAGTCCGTCGATACCCGAGAGGATCGGCTCGAGCCCTTCGAGGCCGGACCGACCACCCGGAACGTCGATCTGCGTCGTGTCGCCGGTCACCACGACGCGGGATCCGAAACCGATGCGGGTGAGGAACATCTTCATCTGTTCGGGGGTCGTGTTCTGCGCCTCGTCGAGGATGATGAACGAGTTGTTGAGTGTCCGCCCACGCATGAACGCGAGAGGGGCGACCTCCACCTCGCCCCGTTCGAGGAGGCGCTGCGTGGCGTCGGCATCGGTCATGTCATAGAGGGCGTCGTACAACGGCCGCAGATAGGGGTCCACCTTCGCCATGAGGTCTCCGGGGAGGAAACCGAGTCGTTCGCCCGCCTCGACGGCGGGCCGGGTCAGGATGATCCGCTCCACCTTGCCGGCGCGCAGGGCGTGGACCGCCATGGCGACCGCCAGCCAACTCTTCCCGGTGCCGGCCGGGCCGAGACCGAACGTGATGACGTTCGTGCGCATGGCATCGACGTAGCGCTTCTGGCCCGCCGACCGGGGCCGGATCGTGCGGCCGTGACCGGCGACGAGGATCTCGTCGGTCAGCACTTCGCTCGGACGCTCGTCGGCGGCGACCATGTCGATGGCACGCGCGACGTCGCGCCGGGTGAGGCCCTCGCCGTTCTCGAGGAGCACGATCATCTCCGAGAAGAGCGTGGCGACGGTGGCCGCGGCCGGCCCGTCGATGGAGATCCGGTCGCCGCGTACGTGCACGCCGGTATCGGGAAAAGCCTCTTCGACGAGGCGGAGGTTCTCGTCCGCGGCACCCATGAGTGCGGGAAGGAGATGGTTGCCGGGAACGGTGATCTGAATGGGCGTGGTCTGCATCGGTGAGGCCAGGTTATTGCACCCGGCGCCCGTGGCGACGAGGCGTATCGCGCCGGACCGCGGACCTCACGTCGGCGGCACTCAGTCTTCGCCGCCGCCGGAGTCGGGATAGAGGTGACGAAGGGTCCCGGGTTCGACCCGGCAGGACTCGATGAACTCGTCGACATCGACGAGTTTCAGACGGAAGACCCGACCGAACCGGTACGCGGGCAACTTGCCCTGGTCGATGAACCTGTAGAGAGTCCGTGTGGTGATCCCGAGGCGATGCGCGGCATCGTCGGTGTTCAGCCACTCGATCTGGTCGTCGGCCACGACGCAGAGCTTAGAGGGTCAGGCCCGTCTGCGACCCGGCACCACCGCGACGTTTCACGACGCGACGTCGATCGCGACTTTGCCTATGACCTCGTTGGACTCCACGGCACGGTGCGCGTCGGCCACCTCGGCGAACGGCACCCGCCGGTCGATCACCGGGTGCAGCAATCCTGCGTCGAAGAGCGGAAGCAGGTCCGCCTCCACGCGACGGGCGACGGCGATCTTCTCCTCCAACGGCCGGGAACGGAGGACGGTGCCGATCAGGCGCGCTCGCCGGGCCAACAGCTTCGGCAGCGGGAGCATCGCGTCGGGCGAACCCAGGATCCCGACCTGCACGATCGTTCCGCCCGTCGTCAACACGTCGAGATTCCGGTCGAGATACTCGCCCCCGACAACGTCGAGGACCACATCCACCCCGTCAGGACCAGTCCAGGCAGCGACCTCGACGCCGAAGTCAGCGGACGTGTAGTCGACGACGAGGTCTGCGCCGAGGGCCTCACAGGCCGCGACCTTCCCGGCAGAGCAGGTCACCGCCACCCGCGCCCCGAGAGCCTTGACGATCTGGATGGCAGCGGTGCCGACGCCGGAGGCGCCGGCGTGCACGAGGGCGCGACCGCCCCCGCGCAGACCGCCCTGGAGGAACAGGGCGTCGTAGGCGGTGGTGAAGACCTCCGGCACGGCGCCCGCGTCGGCGACAGCCATTCCCTCCGGCACGGCGATGGCCTCCCGTTCGTGCAGCGTGAGGAGCTCCGCGTAGGCGCCGCCGCCCACCAGGCCCATCACCGCGTCACCGGGCGACCAGCGGGTGACCCGGCCCCCGACAGCTCGAACCCGGCCCGAGAACTCGAGACCGGGAACGTCGGCCGCAGCGCCGGCAGGCGCGGGGTAGCGGCCGAGTCGCTGAAGAATGTCGGCACGGTTGACCGCCGTCGCGACGACCTCGACGAGGATCTCATCGGGTCCCGGGACCGGATCGGGGACCTCGACGACGGTCAGGACCTCAGGGCCGCCGGGCGTCGAAATGACCACTGCTCGCATCCGGCGATCATCGCAGATCGATTCCCGCGGCCGCTGCATCCGATCGGACCAAGCGGGGCGAAAGACATCAGTGGAGGCCACCAGATGTCCGACACACCGCTGCTGACCGTTCCTGCCGAAGACTGGAGGGACAACGCCCTCTGTCAGGGCAAGACGCACCTCTTCTTCGGCCCGCCGGGCGAACGCCCCTCACGGCGACGACGCCGCGAACAGATGGCTGCGTCCTACTGCGCCGTATGTCCCGTGGTCGACGAGTGCCGCGTGGAAGCCCGTCTCAACAACGAGTGCGGATTCTGGGGCGGCGAGTCCGAAGAGGAACGCGCCCGCGCCGGGTACCCACCCCGCTCCATCGAACGACGCTCGGTGGCTGCTGCGGCCCGGGAAGGCGAAGCCGAGCGCGCTGCGGGCTGAGGCCGCCTGCCCGCCCCGAGCGGGTTGCGATCAGCCGGCGGAAACTTCACTGAGCGGTTCCGCGTAGAGCACCACGTTGGAGTCGTAGCTGCGCAGTTGCTCGTTGAAGTCCCCACCGCAGGTGATCAACACCAGGCGCGAATCGCCGTCGCGATCCCAGATGTCGCCGGGTAGTTCCTCCTTGAAGTACTCCTCGATCGCTCTGACGACGAAGACTTCTTCGGACCCGTCGTCGAATCCCACGGTGACGAGGTCACCCTCCTCGGCCCGGTCGAGATGACGGAAGATCCCGTCTACGCCGTTGAAGGCGATGTGTGCGGCGAGCACCGACGAGCCCTGCTCCCCCGGCTTCGCACCGAAGCGGTACCAGCCCACCTCACGTGCCCCGGGGATCTCCATCTGACCGTCGGCCTCGACCCCGACGTCACGGACCGGCGCGCCGGACACGTCGATCGACCCGATCGAGATCGAGACGGGGACAGGACCCGTTTCACCGGGTGACGCGGGTAGCGCCCGGCCACGGTCGACCGGGACGGCGGTGGCCGCGTCGTCGGCACCTTCTCCGTCGCCGTCTCCGAGCTCAGCGCCGCCTGTGGCGGTTTCGGTGCCGGTGGTGTCGTCACCACCTTCGGCACGCGGCAATGAGTCCGATCCTTCCGGGTCGGTCCCCGCGGTCCCGTCTGCACCACTTCCGTCAGCTGATGCTCCGCCATCGTCAACCGGATCTCCCGTGGCCGACGACCCGCCACCGCAGGCGACGGCCACGAGCGTGAGACACGCCACGATCGCCGCCAGAACGCGCCGAACGGGCCGGCGCGTGTGCGCCGGCCCGTTCAGACGGAAGGAGAGTTCGTCAGCGGGTCGTGACAAGACGACGGGCGACGGGAGCGGCGATGACCAGCGCAGCGGCGCCGGCGACGATCGCGAGGATCAGGCCGGTGCTCGAGGCACCGTCGGAAACCGGGCTGTTACCGGTGTTGACGGCGCTGGGAGCCGAGCCGAGGCCCTCGATGGACTGCGTGAGGACCGAGAGGTTGCCGGCATCGAGCGAGCCGACTGCGTAGACGATGAGCGAGGCGCCCTCGCCGATCGGCAGGTCGGCCGGGCCGATGACGACGGGTTCGGTGGCACCGGTCGGGACGACCTCAGCGGAGATCGTGCCGGCGGGAAGGTCCGCCATGACCTCGTTGGGGTTCTCGAGGTTCGAGAAGGCGACGTCGCCGTTGGCGAGAACGTCGACCGCGGGTGCGGCAGCGGTGTGACGAACGACGAGACGACCCTCGCCTGCGGCGATGGTCGAGGTGTCGTTCTCGAACACGGCGACGGTCGGGGTGCCGTCGGCGCTGAGGTGCGCGATGACGGTGTAGTTACCGGTCGCGGGCACGTCGAAGTCGCCGATGTCGATGGCCACCGTGTCGGTGCCGGCGAGGTTGACGGTCAGACCTGCCAGCGTGGCGCCGGCGAAGGGGGTGAGGTCGGCGGTGTCACCGAATGCGAAGGCCTCGATCACGGGGGCACCGTCGACGACGACGTCGACGTCGGTGTCAGGGATTCCGTGGATCAGGGTGATCTCGGCATCGGACTGGGCGGACGCGGGCGCCACGGCGAACATCATCGCCAGCAGGGCCGCTACGGCCAGGATCATCAACCGCTTCATATGTGTGCTCCTTGTTCGTGGGATTTGGGTCCCTCTTCGCACAGGGTGCCGCGCCCGGATGCGCCACGAACCGAAAACTTCCGCGTCGTAAGAATCTGCCACAGGTGCATCCACATCCTGCCACCGGGCGAAGACATTCACGTGGCTCTATCTCTCGCACCACGACTGCACGAGACGGCCGACGACCCCGTCGGCCGATATCGTCGTGGCGATGCTCCGATGCTGACGGTGGTCGACGACCTCGAGTCCGCATTCCGACGCGGCGACGAGAACGCACTTCGTCGCGCCTATGACGAGCACGGTTCCACGGTCTACAACCTCTGCCTGCGCAAGCTCGATCGCGAGACCGCCATCGAGGTGTCCCAGGAGGTCTTCCTCTCCGCGTGGCGCTCTCATGAACGCTTCGATCCGGACAAGGGAAGCCTCATCGCGTGGCTGGTCGCGATCACGAAGAACAAGATCATCGACGACCTGCGCAAGAAGGGCCGCCGACCCGACGCCGTCCCGATGGAGGACCCGTCGGTCATGGACTCCCCGGACGTCAGCGGGCGCACACCCGTCGACCGCCTCGCCGACGCCATGTTGCTCGCAGAGGCCATGGAGACACTCTCGGATCGAGCCCGCCACGTGATGGAACTCGCCTTCTTCGAGGACCTCACCAACCAGCAGATAGCCGAACGAACCGAAATCCCACTCGGAACCGTCAAGAGCGACATCCGTCGCAGCCTGGCGAGACTCCGGCGTCATATGGAGTATGACGATGACAACTCATGAGCGAGGCGACTTCGAGCGGCTCCGGGATATCGCCCGGTCCGTGACGATCGCCGATGTGCACAAGACCGCACCGCCGCCCGAGGTCTGGGCGGGTATCGCCGCGCAGGTCGAGACAGCCGACACCACCCGCGCTCCGGTTGCCGACATCGCCGAGCGGCGCGCGCTGCGCTCCCGTCCGGCGCGCTGGGTCCTCGGAGCTGCCGCCGCCGTGGCGGTCGCGATCGCGCTGGTCGCCGGCATCGCCGTCAGTCTCGGCGGGGGTGGCGACGACACCGAGGTCATCGCCGCCGGATCCATCACCAACGACGGCCTCCCGGTTTCGTTCGCCGGCTCCGGCGGAGTCGAACTCATCTCCGAGGATGGCCGACTGGCACTCGAAATCGATGTTCCCGACCTTCCCGAATCCGACGGTTTCTACGAGCTGTGGCTGATCGACACCGATGTCGCCGGGATGCAGTCACTGGGGATCGTCAACGGCAGCGGCACCTTCCCCCTGCCCAACGGCCTCGACCCGGCCGACTTCCCCGTCGTCGACATCTCCGTCGAGCCCGCCGACGGTGACCCGACACACTCGGGCGCGAGCGTCCTGCGCGGAGTCCTCGACGTGTGAACGGGTCCGACCCCGACGTCCTCGTCGTCGGCGCCGGACTCGCCGGCTTGTCGGCTGCGACCCTCCTGCACGAGGCCGGCCGTAGCGTCACGGTCCTGGAAGCCGGTGACGGCGTGGGGGGACGAGTGCGCACCGACAACGTCGCCGGTCACCTGGTCGACCGCGGCTTCCAGGTCGCTCTCGAGGCCTACCCCGAGCTCCGCAGCCGCCTCGACATGCGGGCCCTCGACATCCGGACCTTCGCCCCGGGAGCGCGTGTGTGGCTCGGCGACCGCTTCGACGACCTCGGCGACCCCCTCCGGCGACCCTCGTCGCTTCCCGCGACGGTCCGTAGCCGGGTAGGGACGCCGGCCGACAAGGCGCGCATCCTCCGACTCCGCCTCCGCCTCGCACGGACCTCGACCCCGGACCTGCTGCGAGGTCGCGACGAGACCACGCTGTCGCACCTCGAAGCTCTCGGCTTCTCGGATCGGATGATCCGCTCCTTCTTCCGGCCGTTGTTCGGCGGGATCCAGTTGGACCCGGGCCTCGCCACATCGAGCCGCATGTTCGACACCATCTTCAAATGCCTCGGCGAAGGCGGGGCCGGCGTCCCGGCGAGGGGCATGCAGCGGATCCCCGACCAGCTCGCCGCCCGGCTGCCGGCGGGCGCCATCAGACTCGCCACACCGGTCCTCGAGGTCTCTCCCGGAATGGTCCGCACGGCAGGAGCGGAGTTCACCGCCCGCCACGTCATCGTCGCCACCGAGGGACCCGTGGCCGCCGATCTCCTCGGGCTGGGTCCGGTCCGGTCGAAGTCCGTCGGTGCGGTGTGGTTCTCAGCCGATGCGTCGCCTCTCGACAGACCGGTGATCGCCCTCGACGGCACAGGACAGGGTCCGGCTCTCAACGTCGCCGTGCCCAGCGACGTCGCGCCGGACTACGCCCCGCCGAAGAGGGCGACCATCGTCGCGGCGTGTCCGGGTGAGACCGGCGAGGACCTCGCCGACCGGGTCCGTGATCAGCTGAGGGGCTGGTTCGGCCCCGTCGTGGACACCTGGGACCACCTCGTCACCCACCGGATCGCCCACGGTCAGCCGGACCAGAGTCCGCCGTTCCGGCCACGCCGTACCGTGAGGGTCGCCGACGGCCTGTGGGTCTGCGGCGATCATCGGGACACGGCATCGATCCAGGGCGCCATGTTCTCGGGCCGACGCGTCGCCGAGGCCTGCCTGCGCGATCCGGCGTGAGCGCTACGCTTCGCCCCCACGGCGAGGTGGGCGGAGGTGAGCACACTGGAGATCGCAGCGGTCGCCGAGAGCATCGACGCGCTGGTCCGCGGCGAGGTCGTCCTGGTCGTCGACGACGACCGCGACGGCTACGGCAGTCTCGTCGTCGCGGCGGCGCGAGCCCGCCCCGACACCGTCGCATTCCTCGTCCGCCACGGATCCGGACGCCTGCGGGCGGCCCTCACCGAACGACGATTCGAGGACCTCGGCATCGTCGACCAGGAGAACCCGGCCGGCGGACTCGATGCCCGGCACGGCGTGACGTCCGGCCTGTCCCCGACGGATCGCTCGGTCACGCTGCGCTCGCTCGCCGATCCCGACACCTCCGCGACTGACTTCTCGCGCCCCGGACACGTCGAGGTCCTGCGCGCCCGACGCGGTGGCGTTCTCAACCGTTCCGGCCATGCCGAGGCAGCGGTGGACCTGGTGGTCCTCGCAGGTCACGAACCGGCCGCTGCGGTGACCACGGTCACCGGCGCCGACGGCGGCCCGGCCCGGCTTCCCGAATTGCGTCAGTTCGCTCACGACCACGAGATCCCGATGGTCTCGCTCGCTTCGGTGATCGCGTTCCGCCGACGCGGCGAGCGCACCGTCGACGCCATCGCCCGGGCGCGGGTGCCGACCGTCCACGGTGACTTCGTCGCGCACGCCTACAGGGGCCTTCTCGACGAGAGCGAACACGTCGCGTTCGTTCTCGGCGACCCGGCGGCGGCCGACGCCGCACTGGTGCGCGTCCACTCCGAATGCCTCACCGGCGACGTGTTCGGTTCGCTGCGCTGTGACTGCGGCGACCAACTCGACGCGGCGATGGCCCGGGTCGCCGAGGAAGGCGCCGGCGTCGTCGTCTACCTGCGCGGCCACGAGGGCCGCGGTATCGGCCTCGTCCACAAGATCAGGGCCTACGCCCTCCAGGACCGCGGCCATGACACCGTGGAGGCCAACCTCGCTCTCGGGCTGCCCGTGGACTCACGCACCTACGGCGTGGCCGCTCAGATCCTCGTAGACCTCGGCGTGCGCAGGATCCGACTCCTCACGAACAACCCCGAGAAACTCGCCGGCCTCGCCGGCTACGGCCTGACCGAGGTCGAACGGGTGCCGTTGCCGATCGCCCCCAACCCCGAGAACGTGCGGTACCTGGAAACCACACGCGCCCGCATGGGCCACCTCCTCCCGCCCGGCTGACGAACCCGGCCGCGCTAGCCGAGAGCTGCGGATCCGCCGGTGATCAACGGGTAGAGACCGTCTCCCCCGACGTCCACGACGGCCTCGCCGAGGACCTGTGACCAGTAGCGGGCGCCGCCGTACTCGTTGCGCCACGCCCACAGGCGACGGCTGAGATGGTGCAGCTCGTATTCCTTCGTCAGTCCCATCGCGCCGTGGGCCTGGTGGGCCGCCGCGGTGGCCTTCGTCGCGGCCTCGGACACCACGACCTTGGCGGCGGCGATCTCGAAGCGGGCCTCGTCGTGCGCAAGGCGACGCATCACGGCATCCGCGGTGACACCGGCGATGGCAGCCTCCTGCGCGCACGTGACGAGGTGACTCTGAACGGCCTGGAACCGGGCGACCGGCCGCCCGAACTGCTCACGCTCGTGGGTGTAGGAGACCGTGAGTCGACTCATCGCATCGAGCGCGCCGGCCATCAACATGACCCGGGTGAGAGCGCCGCGGTAGAGCAGCGCGTCCGCGTCGACGCCATCGCCGGCGGGTCCCGATGCCAGAGGCTCGACCCGGTCGAAGACAAGGGTGTCGCGGGATTCGCCGGCCAGGTTCACATACGGCTCGAGAGTCGCCGACGCGGTGTCGACCAGCACGACAGTCGCCGAGTCCCCGTCGTCAACGAGGATGACGAGATCGTTGACCGCGCTTCCCCACGGAACACGGTTCACGGTTCCCGACACGAGCCCGTCGGTCAACGTCAGGTCGTCGGCGGGATCGCCCGGAGCGACCGTCACGGCCCCGTCGGGGACGGTGAGCTCCGCCGAGGCGAGCAGCCACCCGGCCAGCACGCCCGTCTCGGCCAACGGAAGAGGCACGGCGTGCGCGCCGGCCACCCGCAGGACCGCCAGGGCGTCGACCAGGTCGCCACCGGCGCCACCGGCGGCCTCGTCCACACCGATCCACGGCAGGCCCATCTCGGCCACCGCGCTCCATGCATCGGTGGCGAATCCTTCGGCTTCGGCTGCCTCGACCGCCGCGAAGTCACACACGTCGCCGAAGAGACGCTCGGCGGTGTCGATGAGTAGTTGATCGGTCACGGGCGTAGTCCCTTCGCCGCCACGGATCGGAGGATCTCGATGGTTCCGCCGCGGATGGTGAACGCCGGCCCGGTCAGGACGGCAGCTGCGAGCAGACGCTCGAACAGTGACTCCGAGCCCGGCGCCACCTCGAGCCCGACGAGGCGCTCCAGTGCGGCCAGCACGTCCTGTTCGAACCGGGTGCCCATCTCCTTGACGAGCGCCGACTCGACGGCGGGGGCGTCCCCTGCGTCGATCATCCGCGCGACAGCCAGTGACATGTTGCGCAGACCGAACCACCGGGCCGTCGCGGATCCGAGCAACTCGACGACCGAGCCGTCGAGGTCCTCCTCCTCGCACTCCCGCAGGAACTGTTCGACCACGATGTAGGTGGACAGCCAGCGGTCGGGGCCGCCGCGTTCAAAGGCGAGCTCGGACGTGTTCTGCGCCCACCCCTCCCCCTCGGCTCCGAGTAGCAGCTCGTCGGGGACGAACACGTCGCTCAGCACCACCTCGTTGAACTCGCTGGAGCCGTCGAGGAACGGGATCGGGTTGACCTCGACGCCCTCGGCCCGCAGGTCCACGAGCAGCTGGCTGAGCCCGCCGTGACGGTCGTCGGTGTCGCTCGTGCGACACAGCGTGACCATCCAGTCGTTGTGGTGGGCGTTGGTGGTCCAGATCTTCGTGCCGTTGAGCACCCAGCCGCCGTCGGCACGTACCGCCCGGGCCGAGACCGCCGCAAGGTCACTGCCCGCGTCGGGCTCGCTCATCCCGATCGAGAAGCCGACCTCGCCACGACAGATCGCCGGAAGGAAACGCTCCTTCTGCTCATCGGTGCCGAACCGGCTGATCACGGGGCCCGTCTGGCGGTCCGCTATCCAGTGGTAGCCGACCGGGGCGCCGCGGCGCAGCAGCTCCTCCACGACGACGAACCGGTCGACCGCAGTGCGGTCACCTCCGCCGTATTCGGTGGGCAGCGCCATTCCGAGCCAGCCCCGCTCGGCGAGCTTCCTGGAGAATCCCGGGTCTACGGAGCCGGCCATTCCGAGGCCCGGCTCGTAGGTGCCGGGCACGAGTTCCACGTCGCAGAACGCCCGAACCTCGGCTTGGAGCGCGAGCTCGGCATCGGTGAGCTCGGTCGCTTCGAACCTCATGGTGATCTCGACCTCCGGTGGTCGTCGGATCGCGGTGACGTGATGATTCCAGCTGAACGCCGATCGTGCGATTCCAGCGGGCGCCTATCGACGGATCGACACACACCGGCGCAGCCGGCCGGCATCAGAGGCGTGCGAAGTCGCTGATCGCCCCTGCGAGCGCGACCGGGTCGTCGCCCTGCACGGAGTGACCCGCGTCAGGGACGTCCACGACGGTGAGATCCGCGCAGCTGGCGCGCATCCGGGCGACGTCGTCGTCATCGACCACCGCCGATGCGAGGCCCCGCACCAGCAGTGTCGGCACGGTGAGGGCTGCGACGTCGGCCCAGAGGGGCGAGAAGTCGTGGCCCGCGTCGTGGGAGCGGATGGAGTCCCATCTCCACACCACGCGCCCGTCGGGCCGGGTGCGGGTGTTGTGGACGACACCGCGGGTCAACGATGCGACGGATCGCCCGGGGTGGAAGGCGATCGTACGCTCGAGGACCTCGTCCACCGATGCGAACGATTCGGGGCCGGAGGTGAAGTCCGTGATCGCCTTCGCCTTCTCCCTGGTCACTCCCGGCGTGATGTCGACGAGGACGAGTCGCTCGACCAGGCCCGGCGTCGAGGCGACCATTCTGAGGGCGGTGAGCCCGCCGAGTGACATCCCGACGAGGGTGCCGGCCGTCGGGGCGAGCGCCCGGAGCGGCCCCAGCAGCGAGCGGGCGTTGGCGTCGGGGAGGTAGTCGTGGTCGGCCCTCCAGTGCGAGTGGCCGTGGCCGGGGAGATCGAACGCCACCGCGTCGTGGCCCAGCGAGATGATGGTCGAGTCCCAGGTGTGTGCGTTCTGCGCGCCGCCGTGGAGGAACACCACCTCCGGAGGACCGAAGCCCCACACGAGCGCACTGACAGCGCCCGCTTCGCTGTCGACGGCCACCCTGCGCACCGGGGCCACCGCACCCGGGGCGACGCCCACCTCCCGGGCGTTGTCAGCGAGGAATCCGAACTCGTCGGGGTCGGCCCCCTCGTCGTGAGGGACGTTCACGCAGCTGACGGCGGCATGAGACCACCTGCGGTCAGGATCGAGACAGCGCGGTCTGCCTGGGCCTCGTCGATCCACAACTCGTAGCGTTCCGCCTCCAGGCGGTCCACGGCGGAGAAGTCCCGCCGGCCCCGCTGCATGAAGTGCCCGAACGCGGACCATGCGGCACCGACTGCGGCGGCCACCAGGACCCACGTGATCACCACCGACCAGACCGACACGTCCTCGTCCAGTTCCACGAACAGACTCAACAAGAAGCCGGCGAACAGTCCGAAGTAGGCGCCACTGAGACCACCCTGGCGGGCGGCGGTGAGCGCTGTGCGGCGTCCCGTCACGTACTCGACCTTGCGCAGCCCGGCCCAGATGATCGACACGGTCGACACCGCGAACCCCTCGTCGGAGAGGTGGTCGACCGCCTCCTGGACCTCCGTGTAACGGGGGAACGTGGCGATCAGCCTCGGCGGTATCTCGTCGGGTTGGCGGATCTCACTCATCTGCTCATCCTCGGCGGGGGCCACCGACACTACCCGCGGCCGGCGCCGGGGACGGCATCGGGAGCCGTGACCTTCTCCCCTGTACCAGAACTGCGAAACGAAAGACCATCGATACGAGGAGTGTGCTCCGTGACCGAGATGGACCCGAGTTCCGAGCTGCGTGACGCGTCCTTCGAACCCCGCGCGGTGGCGGTTCTGGACATCACCGCCCTCGGCGACCTTCTCGACGTCCTGGAGAGGGACGGGCGGACCGTCGTCGCCCCGGTCGCGTCGGGCGCGGTCGTGACGACCGACGTGGTCACGTCGCTGGCGGAGGTCGCCCGGGGACACGACGAACAGACGCCGGGCCGTTACCGGTTCACCGCCGACGGCGACGCCGAGGTCTTCGGCCCAACGGTCCCGGCCCGGGGGTGGAAGCGCTGGTTCCATCGCGAGTCCACGGTTCTCATCCGCGGTCACCGTGACGACGACGGCATGCGGATCGAGTCGGTCGACCCGGAGCCGGAACCGCTCGCACTGTTCGGGATCCGCGCCTGCGACCTCGCCGGGCTGGCGATACTCGACGGGGTCCTGGCCGGGGGCCGGTACCCCGACGGGAGCTACGCCACCGCCCGTGCCGACACGATCGTCGTCGCAGCGGCGTGCACATCGGCCGCGGCGACGTGTTTCTGTGCATCCACCCGCACGGGTCCGCGTCCGGGCCCCGGCGCCGACGTGGTCCTCACCCCCCTCGGCTCCGACGACGCCGGATTCCTGGCGGAGGCACTAACGGAGACCGGCGAGCGACTCCTCGACTCCGTCGCCGGGCGACACCGGGCGACGGGGGCGACGATCCGAGCCGCGTCCGAGCTGGTGCTGGGGGCGGCCGCTGCTCAGGTCCGACACCTGGACCCAGACGACGCCCGTCGTCTTCCCGACCAGCACCCCCGTTGGGACGACATCGCGTCGCGTTGCCTCACGTGCGGGAACTGCACGCTGGTCTGCCCCACCTGTTTCTGCACGTCGGTCCACGACTCGAGCGACCTGGCCGGGACCACGTTCGAACGGCACAGGGAGTGGGCTTCGTGCTTCACGCTGGACTTCTCCGAGGTCCACGGCGGCCAGGTCCGATCCTCGACCGCGGCCCGCTACCGCCAGTGGCTGCTCCACAAGCTCGTCACCTGGCACGACCAGTTCGACAGTTCGGGTTGTGTCGGGTGTGGGCGTTGCATCACGTGGTGCCCGACCGGGATCGACCTGACCGTCGAGGTCCCGATGTTCGCGGAGGTGACACCGTGAAAATGCGCTCGATCGCCGATCTCGTGGCCGGGACGGCCGTCTTCGCCGGCCTCGACGCGGCGACACTCGACGCGGTCGCCGGCTGTGGGCGCAACGTCCACTTCGACGCCTCCGAGACGATCGTCCAGGCGGGTGCTCCCGCCGAGCACTTCTGGATCCTGCGGCGCGGTCGAGTGGACATCTCCATCAGCGCGATGCCGTCGGAGACGACCACGATCACCCGCCTCGGTCCCGGCGACCTCCTCGGGGCGTCGTGGGTCGCCGCGCCGTACCGGGTGGTGTTCGATGCGTCGGCGGTGGAACCGACCGACGCCGTCGAATTCGACGCCTCCTGTCTGCGCGCCCGGTGCGAAGAGGACCACACGCTGGGGTTCGTGCTGTACCGCAACGTCGCCGCCGTGATGCGCAACCGACTCCACGCGGCACGCATGCAACTCCTCGACCTCTGCGATGCCCGCGATGGGTGACACGACGACCATGACGCCGGTCATGCGCAGCATCGTCGAGCGAACGGTCGAGTCACCTGACACCGTCTCGCTCGTCGTCGCGGACGACACCGCCGAACGGTGCGGGCCCGGCATGTTCCACATGCTGTGGTCACCCGGTGTCGGTGAGGTTCCGATCTCGGTCAGTCGGATCGGTGCAGGTCGGATCACCTTCACCATCCGTGCCGTCGGCGCCACCACCACGGCGCTGTGCGGCGCGGAACCGGGCGAGGCGATCGGCACCCGGGGCCCCTTCGGGAGGCCGTGGGATCTCGACGTCGCCCGCG